>CAZEZR010000064.1:0-16452 GCA_964516465.1 uncultured Thiopseudomonas sp.
GTTGACCTCTTGCATGCCATGCAAGCGCTCTCCCAGCTGAGCTATAGCCCCATTCTTGTGGACGGGGCGTATAATAGGACTAACCCCTTTTTATGTCAAGCACATCTTTAACTTATTTTTTATTCCAACAAAAACCCAAGTGTTTTCTGCGCTTAACTTTGCAAGCTGCCATAGAGTTCTGCGTACAAGCCCTGCTGACTGAGCAATGCTTGATGTGTTCCATTTTCTATAACATGACCATTGGCCAAGACCAAAATACGATCAGCTTGTTTTACTGCACTTAAACGGTGAGCAATGATCAGCGTGGTACGCCCTGCCAAAAACTGATTTAAGCCCTGATGCACAGCAAACTCAGTGGCGCTATCTAAGGCAGAAGTTGCCTCATCTAAAATAACCACCTTAGGATCACTTAACACCATTCGAGCAATGGCTAAACGTTGCCGCTGCCCTCCGGACAAACGCACCCCAGCTCGCCCAATAACAGTATCTAAACCTTGGGGTAAAGCGCTCACCGTTTCATCCAGTTGTGCAACCTCCAAAGCATTCCAGCACGCTTGATCAGTGGTTTCTCGCCCCATGCTTAAATTCGCCCGCAAAGTATCGTTAAACAGCGCTGGCGCCTGTAGCACAACGGCAACATGCTCGCGCACACAGGCTAAACCTATTTCTTGCAAGCTGGCATCGGCATAACGAATCTGCCCTGACTGCGCACTATATAAACCTAATAGCAACTGAACCAAAGTACTTTTACCACTGCCACTGGCCCCAACCAAAGCCACTTTTTCACCGGCGGCCACGGCAAAACTTAGATTGTTGAGGATCTGTTCATTAGCATAAGCAAAATTTAAATTTTCAACACTCACTGCGACCGTTTTCTGCCCAGCAAAAGGATTTTTCAGTGCCGGATAATCGTCTTCATCATGATGCTCAAGCAGTTGATTAATCCGCAGCATGGCGCCATCTGCGGCATAAAAACTGTATTGTAAATTAAGCAGTTGTTCGATCGGTCCAATCATAAACCACAAATAACTAAAGACCGCTAACATCTGTCCAATCGATAAGTCGGAATACAGTACAGTCAGCATGGTTACCGCACGAAAAATATCGATGCCATACTGAAACAGCAAGCCACTGGCTCGAGAAGCGATATCAGTTTTCCAGTGTGATTGCACAGCACGATCGCGCACATGCCGGGCTCGGTTTAATAAACGCTGAAAAAAGAACCCTTGATGATTACCAGCACGCACCTCTTGGATGGCGTCCAGGGTTTCACTCAAGGTCTGAGTAAATACTGCGGTGCTATCATTCTCCAGCTTTTTCAAATGCTTAACCCGCTTACCCAGCTTAATGGTGAAATACACCACCACCGGATTGAGCAGTAAGATCAGCAAGGCCAACTGCCAATGCATCCACAGCAACACTGAGGCAGTGCCAATTAAGGTCAACATTGAAACTAAAAATCGGCTTAAGGTTTCGCCAATAAATTTATCGACAGTGTCTAAATCTGTAACCAAATGGGTCACCACAGTACCACTGCCCAAACTTTCATACTCTTGTAACGAGATCCGCCGCAGACGTGCCAGCAAACGTTTACGGATTTGGTACACCACATCTTTAGCCAGATGGGTAAACATCTTGCTTTGACCCACATTAAATAATAACGAGCTCAAACGCAGAAGTAAGGTCAACACCAGCATCAGGCCAATATAGCCTACCGCCTGCTGCCACAGACTGGGCAACCAGTGATTCATAACCTCTAAGGCTTTACCACCCTTCCCGAGCAGCACTTCATCCACCAGCAGCGGCAGTAATAAAGGAATAGGCACGCTGCAAAGAGTGGCCAGTATTGCTAATAGATTGGCCCAAACTAAACTGCGTTTATGTTGCAGAGCTAGACGACGGATATACGCCCAGCTGACTTGATCAGGTGCCGACATTAATCGAGATCCAACGAGTAAGCAGTGGCTCCAGCGCTGCATAAGGCTGGTAGCCATTGGTGATAAGTGCATATTGCTGCTGATGCTGAGCCAGCAGCGTGGGAAAACCTCGAACCGCTAAATTATTCACCCAAGCAAACTCAGCCTGAGTTGTGGTTTGTGTTTCTACTGCATCAAAAGCCGCACAAAATGCCTGACTGTCATAGCCTGCTTGCACAGCCAGTTCACGCAGTACACGGGGTTGAGTAATGTCTTGTCCAGACTGGTAAAAAGCCTGTTGCAGACGCTGTAAAAAATCAAACAAGTAGCTGTTATCAAGCTGGCGAGCCACAACCAATGCTCGACAAGCAGGTTCAGTGTCATACAGAAAGCCGCTGGGCAAGGCGCGATCAAAGGCAAAAGGCTGACCGGTGGTCTCTGCCACGGCACGCCAATGTTGCAGAATATAAGCGCGTTTTTTCTGATCCAGTATGGCTTGCTGCCCTGTACGTAAACCACCCACTCGTAAGGTGACTTTGACCCCTGCTGCGTGCGCTTGCTTAAGTACTTGCTGCATCACTGGATTAAAACCCCAACACCACGAACACATGGGATCCAGAATATAAACCAGCCGAGCACTGTGCATAAGGCTCTCCTACTTTCACCTGTTGCCTACCTGTGTGAGTCGAAACTCTCTCCACAGCTGCGCCATCTCTGCTCAGCGAGAACAGCTTTGCTTAATTAAGGTTTACCAGTTTACCCGATTCAGCCAACAGTTTAAGGTCAGCAAGCAATTGCTCGCCAATTTTATTGCATTCACACCAGCGCTAAACACAGATCCAGCTCAGACTAGCAACAAAAACAGCGCAGTAAGCTTTCGCCTACTGCGCTGTCAATCTTACTTTAACAACTCGGTTTTAAATCGCTGCCGCTACCCGCGAGCCTTGATCAATAGCCCGCTTAGCATCCAGCTCAGCCGCCACATCTGCACCACCCACTAAATGCACAGCGACCCCAGCATCTTCTAGATCACCCTGTAACTCGCGCAGCGGCGTTTGCCCAGCACATAGAATCACATTATCCACCGGCAAAACTTGCGGTTCACCACCTGCCACACTGATATGCAACCCCTCATCATCAATGCGCAAGTACTCAACTGCAGGAATCATTTCCACTTGCCGCGCCCTTAAACCAGCACGGTGTACCCAGCCCGAGGTTTTACCTAAACCTGCGCCCACTTTGCTCTTCTTACGCTGCAATAAATAGACTTGACGAGCAGCTGCTGCCGGCTGTGGTTGCACTCCAGCAACGCCGCCACGGGCAGTTAAACCTAGATCAATGCCCCACTCCTTCCAGAATGCTTCAGTGTCTAAACTGGTACTTGCACCGCTATGGGTCAGCAACTCAGAGACATCAAAGCCAATACCACCAGCACCAATTACCGCAACACTGTTACCCACAGGCTTACGCTCTAAAATTGCATCTAAATAAGTCACCACCTTAGGATGCTCAACTCCCGGGATCTCAGGGATACGGGGCACAATACCTGTGGCAAGAATCACTTCCTCAAAGCCCTGCGCCAGCAGATCCTGGGCACTGACACGCTGACCAAGCTGAACATTCACTTGAGTGGCTTGCAGCTTTTGTTCGAAATAGCGCAAAGTCTCATAAAACTCTTCTTTGCCTGGAATCAGTTTAGCCACATTAAACTGACCACCAATTTCTTGCGCTGAGTCAAACAAGGTCACTGCATGGCCCCGCTCGGCTGCCACAGTGGCCGCAGCCAAACCCGCAGGGCCAGCTCCCACCACAGCAATCTTTTTCACCGCAGTGGTAGAAATATAGTTCAACTCGGTTTCATGACAAGCCCGCGGGTTCACCAAGCAGGAGGTTAACTTGCCGCTAAAGGTATGATCCAAGCAGGCTTGGTTACAGCCAATACAGGTATTGATTTCATCAGCTTTCCCAGCAGCAGCCTTATTGACAAACTCTGGGTCGGCCAAGAATGGCCGCGCCATGGAAATCATATCAGCATCACCGTCAGCCAAAATCTGCTCAGCAACCTCTGGCGTATTAATCCGGTTGGTGGCAATCAGCGGAATCGATACTTCGCCACGCAACTTAGCAGTGACCTTAGCAAAAGCACCCCGCGGCACTTTAGTCACAATGGTCGGAATACGCGCTTCGTGCCAGCCAATACCGGTATTGATAATAGTCGCACCAGCCGTTTCCAGCGCCTTAGCCAGTTGCACCACCTCATCCCAGCTGCTGCCTTTTTCGACCAAATCGAGCATTGATAAGCGAAAAATTATAATAAACTCAGAGCCAACCGCCTCACGCACGCGGCGCAAAATCTCTAAAGCAAAGCGCATCCGGTTTTCGTAACTGCCGCCCCACTGGTCGGTACGCTGGTTGGTATGAGTGACCAAGAATTGGTTAATCAAATAACCTTCTGAACCCATAATTTCCACGCCATCGTAATTGGCCGACTGAGCCAACAGCGCACAATTTACAAAGTCTTGAATCTGCTTCTCAATCCCCGCTTCATCAAGTTCAATGGGCTTAAATGGATTGATCGGCGCTTGAATCGCACTGGGCGCGACTGATTTAGGACTGAAGGCATAACGTCCCGCATGTAAAATCTGCAGGCAAATTTTAGCGCCCGCTTCGTGCACGGCCTGAGTGACAATTTTATGTTGCTCAGCTTCCTCTGGGGTGCTTAGTTTTGCCGCACCTGCATAGACACTGCCTTCTTCGTTAGGCCCGATACCACCGGTCACCATCAGCCCTACACCGCCGCGCGCGCGCTCAGAAAAGTAAGCGGCCATACGCTCAAAACCATTGGGACGCTCTTCTAAACCGGTGTGCATGGAGCCCATAAGCACACGGTTTTTTAATGTGGTAAAACCAAGATCCAGCGGTGCCATTAAATGCGGGTAATGTGGGTTTGACATCCAGACTCTCCAAAACAAAAACAAATACGCTGCACTGACTCACTCGTACACATCGATGACACACAGCTAGATAGATAGATAATGCTTAACACAATAAACAGCTCATCAAAGCTTCTCAATGACTCTATTAAACAGTTTTATGACTATAATAGACACAGCCTTACTCAGGGTTAAATCATTACCATGAACATTTCACGTCCTAGCATGCGCCTTGGCGACTTATCTGTAGGTTTTGTCCACAGTATTGCTCAAGCTATACAGCAGCATGGCCAGAACCCAGAAGAACTGCTGGATCGTTTTGAGCTCGGCCCAGCACGCTTAGCTGAAGCTCACGCCCGTCTCTCCATACCCCGCTATATGCGCTTAGGTCATGCCGCCACGCAATTGACCGGCAATCCAGCTTTAGGTTTAGACATAGGCCGACACAGCTCATTAAATCATCTAGGACTAGCCGGTGTAACAGCACTGCAAGCGCCCACAGTACGGGCAGCAGCCCGTTGTATATCGCGCTTCGAACCTTTATATGCACAGAACTATCGCGGCGCCAGCCAGTTTCTAGAGGACAGTGCTGGCGCATGGTTTAGCTTTTACTCCATTGCACCCTATAACGCTTATAACTATTTTGTCGTGGAATCGGTGTTACTGGGTTGGATCAATCATTTACGCCAAGTGTGCCAAACGGATATTGCCATTGAACTGTTGCAACTGGAGTATCCAGAACCAAGTTACGCAGCGGCGTTCAGTGGCTGTCTTAAATGCCCAATTGAATTTGATGCCGAACATAACCGTCTTCGCTTAAGTCAAAAAACCTTGGCCTTAAGCAATCCGCAACACTGTCCAAATACTTGGCATGCCTTACTTGAGCTGTGCGAAGAACAATTGGCATTAAAAACACGCAGTTACAGTTTAGTCGAACAAGTCGCGCAACTGATCGCACCGTTGCTGAAAAATGGTGAACCGAGCATTGAACGCATTGCGCAAAAATTACAATTACCCACTTGGACGCTGCGACGCAAACTGGCTGCACAAGGTAGCCAGTTTCGCCAACTGGTTAATCAAACACGCTTTGATTTAGCCAGTAGTTATATTCGCGATACCGACTTAACCTTCAGTGAAATTTCTTGGCTGCTCGGTTTTTCCTCCCCCGAAGCCTTTCAACGGGCCTTTAAACGCTGGGCCAAACAAACCCCTGGGCAGTTCCGCCGTGCCGCAGTGCATCGTTAAAGAACTTACGAGCAGTACTGCAGTCTTAAGTAATAGTCCTTTACAGAGCACGCTGTTATTGGTTTTAAATATGCACTGCTAGCCATTGCAGAATGATACTATTTATTTATAAAAACAAGTTAATAGCCTATATACAGCAGGGCATTCCCCGTTATAATTAGCTCATTAAGTACACTTCGTCCTTTTAATTGTGGTGACCTTTATATTATGTATAAGATTTTTGAAACGGTAGATGACGTCTCCTGCTACACAGCGCAACGCTTGCTGAATAAAATCAAGACTGTGCCCGATGCAAAATTAGGCTTAGCCACAGGCAGCACCATGAAGTCTGTGTATGAGCAGCTGCTCAAGAAGCTCGAACAAACTTCATTAGATCTGTCGCAACTGGTCACCTTTAATCTAGACGAATATGTTGGTTTAAGCGCGCAGCACCCGCAAAGCTATTGCTACTATATGCACCAATATTTATTCGATAAGCTGCCAGTTCCTGAGTGTAATATTCACTTGCCTGACGGTTTAACCAGCGATTTTGTCGCAGCCTGCCAAGCCTACTCCGATGCTATTCAAGCCATGGGCGGCCTCGATTTACAGCTATTAGGCATCGGTAGCAATGGTCATATCGGCTTTAATGAGCCACAAACCTGCTTTGCCAGCCGCACCCATGTAGTCGAATTGTCCGAACAAACCCGTATTGATAACAGTCGCTTTTTTACTGACCCAGCGGAAATGCCGACCCATGCACTGACCATGGGTATTCAAGATATCCTTGATGCCAAAGAAATTATTTTAGTTGCCACCGGCAGCCATAAAGCTGAAATTATGGCGCAGTTATTTTCCAGCGAGATCGATGAAGCTCTACCGGCATCAGTACTCAAAAAACATCACAACTTAACCATAGTCCTGGACCGCGAAGCAGCAGCACTTCTTCCCGAACAGGTATTACACAGCGCTATTTAAGCGTTGAACTGACCGAGGAGTTTCACCATGGGTGCCTATCTAGCTGGATTTATCGGGCTGCTGTTTGCCGCTCAAAGCTACGCTTTTTCCCTGAATGACTTAAGCCAAGGCCAAGCCAAAGCAGGTATTACCTCGGTACTTGAACAAAGTGCCCGTTTAGCTGTTGAGCAATTAAGTCAACCAGGCGGCTTTAATAACAACCCCGACGTCCACATTGGCCTCCCCGGCAATCTTGGTAAAGCTGCGAAAACCATGAAAATGCTGGGTCAAGGCAAGCAAGTGACTGCTTTGGAAGACAGTATGAACCGGGCGGCGGAAGAAGCCATGCCGCACATGCAGGAGCTGTTACTGGATGCTATTCAGAATATGTCGATTAGCGATGCTAGCGCTATTCTAAGCGGCCCCAATGACTCAGCAACAGCCTATCTGGACCGCAGCAGCCGTGAACAATTACGCAGCCGCTTTTTGCCGCTGATCACAGAGGCAACTCAGTCCTCTGGCTTAGCGCAAAAATACAACGGTTTTGCTGCACAAGCAGCCGGCATTGGCGTGATTGATGCAAAAGATGCTTCCCTTGAGAGCTATGTGACAGAGCAAGCACTCGACGGTTTATTTACCATTATGGCCCAGCAAGAAGGCGCCATTCGCAACAACCCTGCACAAGCTGCGGGGGATGCGGCAAAGAAAATTTTCAATTTGCTCCGCTAACTTGGCAGAGGTATTTTCGCTGCAGAAATAAAAACACCGCCCAGCATCTCTGAACTGCCCTTTTATTGGACAGACTTACCTGCAGTCGGCGGTGTTTTATACCAAGCAGCGCTACTTAAACAGTCTGCGCCAAGTTGTCTGCTATTTCTCTACAAATGCCCGTTCAATAACATAGTCCGCAGCAGTGCCTAAACGCGGTGATATACGGAAGCCCAACTCATTCAGCAACTCGCTCGTATCCTTCAGCATTTCTGGACCACCACAAATCATCACGCGGTCATCCTCTGGATTAATCGGCGGCAAACCAATGTCCTCAAACAATTTACCACTGCGCATCAACTCGGTAATGCGCCCCTGATTACGGAAAGGCTCCCGCGTCACGGTTGGATAATAAATTAATTTATCGCGCAGTTGCTCACCAAAATATTCATTGTCAGGCAGATTTTTGGTTATAAAGTCACTGTAGGCCACATCACTGACATTGCGCACACCGTGGACTAAAACTACTTTTTCAAAACGCTCATAGGTTTCTGGGTCTTGAATAACACTGATAAAAGGTGCTAATCCAGTACCGGTACTGAGCAAGTACAAATGCTTGCCTGGCAGTAAATCACTGAGCAATAAGGTGCCCGTTGGTTTTTTACTGACTTTAATCTGATCACCTGCTTTTAGATGTTGCAGGCGCGATGTCAGCGGGCCATCCGCCAACTTAATACTAAAAAACTCCAAATAATCTTGGTAGTTAGGGCTGACAATTGAGTAGGCACGCATTAAGGGCCGCCCCTCAACATCAATACCAACCATCACAAACTGCCCATTCTCAAAGCGCAAACTTGGGTGACGGGTGGTTTTAAAGCTAAATAAAGAGTCATTCCAGTGATGGACGCTCAATACTTCTTCAACATTTAAATTACTCATTACACGCTCCAGCGTAAAAAGCATTGCCTAGAGTGTAGGGGTTAAACTCTAACCTGTGCATTGGATTATGCGTCTGCAGCTGGACTCCGCGTAGCAACAATCCCAGCAGTCGCAATATGCATTCTTTACTGTCCTGAGAGGATGATGCTCTATGGGCCACAACAGCACTAGCACAGGTTGCTTTAAACCCTATGACAGAGTCAGCGAAGTTAAAATGACTTATAACAATAAATAAAGATAAAGCGCTGGCTTTAGGCAAAGCGCCCTTTTAGATAGTCGATAATATCATTGGACTCATACAGCCAACGCACTTCGCCAGCCTCTTCAATACGTAGGCACGGCACTTTAATTCGGCCACCTTGCTGCTCGAGTTCTTGACGAAACTGTTGGTTATTCTTAGCATCACGCAGCTCAATTTTCACATTTAAAGCATGCATCGCCCGGCGCACTTTGACGCAAAACGGGCAGGCCTTAAACTGGTATAAAGCCAACGTTGCAGCAGCGGCATCCACTTCTGCTTGTTTTTCTGCACTGCGTTGCTGCGCTTTTGGCCGCGTGAGCCAGTCTACAAAAATAATCAATTGGCCTAAGCCATTACGCAAACCTTTTACAATCATTTCAATTCTCTTTAATAATAAAAGTAAATGATGAACTTACCGAATGTCTCAGCTAACCCTTTGCCGCCATGCACAGCTCAGCAATATCTGAGATTATAGCAGCCCTAGCCACCACTCTGTAGTGAAGTCCATGCAGCCCAAAGACTTACAACGCCTCGTCACCACGCAAATGCCCTTTGGCAAATACCAAGGCCGACTGATCGCCGATCTGCCCGGCCAATACTTAAACTGGTTTGCCCGCGAAGGTTTCCCCAACAGTGACTTGGGCCGACTACTGGAATTGATGCATGAAATTGATCACAACGGCCTCAGTGAGTTACTGACACCGCTGCGCAGTAAAAGCTAGCCAACCCCAACAAGCATCAATTCAGCTGATTGATTAAAGCACCCGCACCTTTAAGCTGCGGCCTTTAATCTTACCGGCTTCTAAACGCTGCTGAGTTTCCCGCGCCAGCAAACGCTCGACCGCCACAAAGGCTTGATGGTCAAAAATTGAAATCTTGCCCACTTGCGCACCGGTTAAACCACCAATACCGGTCAACGCACCCAGAATATCTCCGGGACGCAATTTATCTTTACGTCCTGCAGAAATACACAAGGTTGCCATCGCGGGCAACAAAGGTCGCCCATCGGACTCTTTTAAACCATTAAGGGCATGCCAGCTCAGGGGCTTTTTAAGCTGCTGCTCAATGGCACTGGCGCGGTTACTTTCCTTCGGTGCCACTAAGCTGATTGCCACCCCTTTCGCCACGGCGCGCCCAGTACGACCAATGCGGTGGGTATGAATCTCGGCATCGCGGGCCAATTCAACGTTAATCACCATGGGCAAAGCATCAATATCTAAGCCGCGCGCCGCCACATCGGTCGCCACCAACACGCTACAACTGCGATTACTAAACAGCGCTAAAATTTGATCACGCTCACGCTGTTCTAAATCACCGTGCAATGCCAACGCAGAGATTTTCTCACTATTGAGATAATCCGCTAAATCTTGCGTTTGCTGCTTGGTAAAGCAAAAAGCCACACAAGCTTCGGGGCGGTAATGGCGCAAAATGCGCTCCACTGCAGCTTCACGTTGCTCGGGGCTGATTTCGTAAAAATGCTGCTCAATTTGATGCTCAGCATGTTCAGTGTCTGCTTTAATATGCTGCGGCTGGCGTAAGAAGTTTGCCGCCAGTTCTTGGATACCCTCAGGGAAAGTCGCCGAAAACAAAAGTGTTTGGCGCCGCTCTGGGGTGAACTCAATAATATCAGCGATGCTGTCATAAAAACCCATATCCAGCATCCGGTCGGCTTCATCCAGTACTAAAGTGTTCAGCCCCGACAAATCCAGCGTGCCTTTACGTGCATGTTCTAACACCCGTCCAGGGGTACCCACCACAATATGCACGCCATGCTCCAGTGAGCCGACTTGCGGACCAACGGGCACGCCGCCACACAGCGTCAGTACTTTAATATTGCCTTCAGCGCGGGCTAAACGGCGAATATCTTTTGCCACTTGATCAGCCAGCTCACGGGTTGGACATAAAACCAAGGCTTGGCAGCCAAAATAACGCGGGTTCAGCGGTGATAATAAGCCAATACCAAAGGCTGCGGTTTTACCGCTACCGGTTTTGGCTTGAGCAATCACATCCATCCCCTTGAGAATAACCGGCAAGCTCTGCGCTTGAATAGCGGTCATACTGCTGTAGCCAAGATCGGCTATATTGGATAACAGTGCCGCTGGTAACGGCAAACTGGCAAAATCAGTTGGTGTACTCACAGAATATCTAACCTTAATAAATGCAGCGTGCAGTGTAGCAAGCCGAGCTCTACTTGCGGTGGAATTGTCCAGTCTTTGCGGTTAAAAAGCATGCAATGGCGTTTTATGCGGCTGCCCCGCCTCTTCACGAACCAGCTTGGGCACTAAATAGCCGGGTAGTTTGGCCAGCATTTGCTGGTACAAGCCATAGGCCTCAGCACTGCTTAAATCAAAATGCCGCGCGCCCTGCACTCGATCCAACACATGCAAGTAATAGGGCAACAGATGATGATTAAACAATTGCTCACTCAGCTCAATCAACACTTCTGCGCTATCATTGACCCCTTTAAGCAAGACTGTTTGATTTAACAAGGTGACACCTGCTTGGCGCATCCGCGCTAAACGCTGCCCATGCTCAGGTGATAACTCATTAGGGTGATTTACATGCAGCACCAAACTGCTGCGCAAACGGGTGCGGGTTAAAATATCGGTCAACTCATCAGTTAAGCGCTCAGCAATTACCACGGGTAAGCGCGAATGAATGCGCAAGCGCTGAACATGGGCAATTTCAGCAATGGCTTCGACCAATTCAGCCAAGCGCTCATCTTGCAGCATCAATGGATCGCCGCCACTTAGAATCACTTCACTGATACTGCGGTCTTGGGCAATATAATTTAATGCTGCTTGCCACTGGGCACGGCCCAAGCGGTTATCACTGTAGGGAAAATGACGGCGAAAACAATACCGGCAATTGATCGCACAGCCACTGGCGGCCAATAGCAATACCCGCCCATGATATTTATGAATAATTCCAGTGGCCACATTGCTCTCTTGTTCACCCAGTGGGTCAGTGATAAAGCTCGGGTGCAATTGCTCCTCTGCCGCCAGCGGTAAAACTTGTAGCAGTAATGGATCAAAGGGATTACCCTTTTGCATCCGCGCCACAAAGGGACGCGGCACTAACAATGGGAAGTGTTGTGCTGGGCTTAAGCCCTCAGGAAAGTCTGCCGGCTGCAATTCTAAAGCAGTCAGTAGCTGTTCACTGCTGCGCAGAGACTGTGCTAACACCTGCCCCCAGTCAGATTTAATAAAAATATTCTCGGTTTGCGCTACAATAGGCATTTTATAAGACCTTAAACACGACAGGATTGCATTATGGCCAACTATTCTACCAACGAATTCAAACCAGGACTGCGCGTCATGGTGGATAACGAACCCTGCATCATGATTGACATTGAATTTGTTAAGCCCGGCAAAGGCCAAGCATTTAGCCGCGTAAAATTACGTAGCATCCGTACCCAGCGGGTTTGGGAGCGCACTTTTAAATCTGGTGAGAGCTTAGAAAGCGCAGATATCGTTGAGCGCGATATGGAGTATTTATACACCGATGACGAGTTTTGGTACTTTATGGCCACTGACGGCTCCTACGAGCAATTGGGCGCCAGCCGTGAAGCCCTAGGTGACACCATCAAGTGGCTTAAAGAGCAAGAGGAATACGAAGTGACGCTCTATAATGATGCTGTAGTATCGGTTTCCGCACCCAACTTTGTTGAGCTGGAAGTGATTGAAACCGACCCGGGCCTCAAAGGTGATACCGCCCAAGGCGGCACTAAGCCTGCCACACTCAGTACTGGTGCTGTGGTGCGTGTACCGTTATTTATTGTGCAAGGGGAAAAACTTCGGATTGATACACGCAGCGGCGAATACGTCAGCCGCGCCTAAGTCTTTTCACTGACACCACTAAGGGAGCTTTAAAGCTCCCTTAAATTTTGCACAATACATTTTAATAGGACTCAGATTGGCTATGAGCACATGGTCACCCAGTGCGCCACGCACCGCCTTAGTGGCCCGCCAACAGCTGTACCAAACGATTCGCCAGTACTTCCATAGTCGCGAAGTATTGGAAGTTGAAACCCCGTTACTGTGCCAAGCGCCCGTCGCCGATCCTAATATCAGCCCGATCCAAGCTGGGCAACGTTGGCTGCACACCTCCCCAGAATATGCGATGAAACGCATGCTCTGTGCCGGTTACGGCGACATTTACCAAATCTGCAAAGTCTTCCGTGAAGGTGAAGCGGGTAAACGACACAACCCTGAATTTACCATGCTGGAATGGTACCGCGTGGGCTGGACTCATCAGCAATTAATGGATGAAGTCGCCGAACTGCTGCAGCAATTATTAGCTGCGCGCTTTACTGACTTGCCCTGCTTGCACCTCTCCTATGCCCAAGCCTTACAAAGCTATGCGCAACTGGATGTCTATCACTGCAGTGATCAAGCGATTGCTCAGCGTGGTCAACAACTGGCCAATGCAGATTTAGCTTTAGACCGCGATGGTTGGTTGGATGTGATTATGAGCCACCAAGTAGAACCGGCTTTACCGCACAACACCTTGGTCTTTATTGATGAGTTCCCTGCCTCTCAAGCAGCTTTAGCCAAGCTCGCACCCAATGCTGAAGGCATCTTGATCGCTCAGCGGTTTGAAGTGTTTTTTAATGGTATGGAGCTGGCCAATGGTTATCAAGAATTGACCGATGCCGCGCAGCAGCTGCAACGCTTCCAGCATGAGCTGCAAGACACTGAGCGCCCCCATGACGCCCATCTCATTGCAGCACTTGAATATGGTCTACCAGATTGCGCAGGTGTTGCCTTGGGTTTGGATCGAGTTTTACTGCACTTATTGGAGGCAAAAGAAATTGCCCAAGTGCTCAGTTTTGCTTGGCAGCGCGCTTAAAGATAAGCCCCAGTCTTGATTCAACTCAATAGCTTGCACCGAGCAGATTTATTGCAGCAAAACAGCGTGTTAAACTGCCCCTGAGTTAACCACTGTGCTGTGCATTCACCTCAAACAGCCAGATCACTGCAGCTTAAGCAGCTGGCTATTTTAAATTGGATAAAGTGAGGCTTCCATGCTTAAAAAACTTCTACTGACCGGCTGCATGCTCCTGCTATCTGCCAATCTATTTGCCGCTGACAACCCCCATGTGCTGATCACTACCAGTCTTGGCGAGATTGAGCTTGAGCTGGAAGCAGAAAAAGCCCCGATTACCGTGGAGAATTTTCTCGATTACGTTGATACAGAACGCTATGACGGCACCATTTTTCACCGCGTCATTCCTGACTTTATGGTGCAAGGTGGCGGCATGGATAAATATATGCAGAAAAAAGCCACTAAACCGGCGATTAAAAACGAAGCAGATAACGGTTTGAAAAATGACCGTGGCACTGTCGCCATGGCTCGCACCCAAGCGCCCGACTCTGCCACTATGCAGTTTTTTATCAACCATGCAGACAACGACTTTTTAAATCACAGCGAGCGTGATTTTGGTTACGCAGTATTTGCCAAAGTTGTGCGCGGTATGGAAGTGGTTGATCAGATTGCTCAGGTTAAAACCAGTAACTATGGCAGACTGGAAAATGTGCCAACGGATCCGGTGATCATCAAGACCATCAAGCGCGTTGAATAATTCATCCAGCAAACAAAAAGCGCGCCCTAGAGAGCGCGCTTTTTATAATATCGACCCGCTCAGTTTAGGCCTGCGTGGTGTAACGCAAGATTTCCACCACCTGTGCTGGGGTCGTTGCCCAGGCCATGGCTGCAGCATCCACTTCTTTCAGTGGATGAATAATATCTTCAGCGTGCAAGGTAATATAGGGTGTTCCCAGTGCTGCACAGTAACCAGCATCAAACGCCGCATTCCATTGTTTAAACTTATCGCCAAAACGCACCACCACTAAATCACTGTTTTCAATCAGAGTTTTAGTGCGGATTGCATTGACCTTAGCGGACTGATGATCACGCCAAAAACTGTTTTCTTGCGCGCCTAAATGGTCACCGGCAGCGTCACTGGCATCATGGTCAGTCACTGCTGAGGTAAAGGTGATATCTAAACCCAAAGCCTCTGCACCCTGCTGAATCTCTTCACGCCATGAGGTGTGAATTTCTCCGGACAGATACACATTAAAGCTCATTCAATTTCTCCTTAATAAAATCAGGACGCTGACTAGCAAGCGTCCTGATTAGGTAAGTCTCTAGACTAATCGTCGCTGATTTCAATGGATGGCATGGCAACGCTTTGACTGTTAAGTGTACTGATGCGCGCAGCTACAGTGCGGGCTAACTGCTGATAAATCATCGCTATTTGGCTTTCTGGATCAGCGCTTGCGGTGGGCTCACCGCCATCACACTGTAAGCGAATTGCCATGGATAATGGTAAGGATGCCAAGAGTTCGACATCGTAACTTTCGGCCAAACGCTCACCACCACCTTCACCAAACATATGCTCAGCATGGCCACAATTGGAACAAATATGGACAGCCATATTTTCCACCACACCCAAAATAGGGATATTCACTTTGCGGAACATTTCCACACCCTTGCGCGCATCCAGTAAAGCAATATCTTGCGGTGTGGTAACAATCACTGCCCCTGCCACCGGTACTTTTTGCGCCAAGGTCAGCTGAATATCACCGGTACCTGGCGGCATATCAACCACCAAGTAATCCAAATCATCCCAAGCAGTTTGGGTAATCATCTGTAATAACGCACCAGAGGCCATGGGCCCACGCCAGACCATAGGCGTTTTATCGGTACTGAGAAACGCCATGGACATTACAGAAACGCCATGGGCTTGAATCGGCACAAACAACTTCTCATCGCGTATTTGCGGTTGGGTACCGCTGGGCACACCCAACATAATCCCTTGACTGGGGCCGTAAATATCAGCATCCAGCACACCGACTCGCGCGCCTTCACGGGCTAAAGCTAAGGCCAGATTAGCGGCCGTTGTAGATTTGCCCACACCGCCTTTACCCGAGGCCACCGCAATCACATTTTTCACTCCAGCCAAGGTCGGCACTTCGCCTTGTCCTTTAGCTGCTTGAATCACTGTATGAATGGTCACTTCAGCACTAGCAACACCGGGCATTTGCTCCAGACTCATTTGCAACATTTGGGCCCAACCAGTTTTAAATAAATCGGCCGGATATCCCAACTCCAGCTGGACACTGACCCGATCACCCTGAATATCAATTGCGCGGACACAACCTGCGCTCACCGGATCTGCATTTAAATTGGGATCGATCAAGCCTCTTAAGGTTTCTTCAACCGCGGCGCGGGTTACTGAACTCATGATGTTCTCCACTGCAATAATAGACTAAACGATAGTCATTCTAGACTAATCTCGTTGCTAAGACCTTAACCGCCAGCAAGCTTATAAGCCACAAGAGATGAAAAAAACAGCGATTACCTATATAGTAGTCGGCTTATTTCTATTCACTTTTAGTAGTTAGGAAGACCATGAGCGAAGCCCGCAAAATTTTAGTGACCAGCGCCCTGCCCTATGCCAACGGCTCCATCCATCTTGGCCATATGCTTGAGTATATTCAGACGGATATGTGGGTTCGCTTTCAAAAAA
>CAZEZR010000065.1:0-16332 GCA_964516465.1 uncultured Thiopseudomonas sp.
TTATGAGCCCGACGAGCTACCAGACTGCTCCATCCCGCGGCGCAAATTATAGCGGGTTTCAGAACTTTGTCAAACCATAATCCAGTTTAAGTGGATTAATGTGTCGATACTCAGCTGGCTAATGCTAGACTAACGACGGTAAACGCGCTGTACACAGGGGTTGCAGTAACTTTGAGTGATCGAAAAATAATTCACATTGATGCGGATTGTTTTTATGCCGCTATTGAAATGCGCGATGACCCGCGCTTGCAAGGCAAAGCTGTGGCTGTGGGTGGCTCAGCAGATCGCCGCGGCGTGATTGCTGCTTGCAACTATGCTGCACGTTCTTGGGGCGTGCATTCCGCTATGCCTTCGGCCCGGGCACTTAAGCTCTGCCCTGACTTAGTGATTATTAAGCCGCGAATGGACGCCTATCGCATTGTTTCCAAGCAAATTCATAATATTCTGCACGATTACACCGACTGTATTGAACCCCTGTCTTTGGACGAAGCCTTTTTAGATGTAAGTGATTGCACCCTGTGCTCTGGCAGTGGCACCTTGATTGCCAAAGAAATCCGTAGTCGTGTCTGGCACGAATTGCGTTTGGTGGTTTCCGCAGGGGTTGCTCCCAATAAGTTTTTAGCCAAAATTGCGTCTGATTGGCGCAAGCCTGATGGGCTCTTTGTTATCACCCCAGATGAGGTGGATGATTTCGTTCTGCAGTTACCAGTGACAAAGTTGCACGGCGTGGGCAAAGTAACTGCCGCAAAGTTGGCACGACTGGGTATTAATGATTGCGCACAACTGCGTGAACACAGCGTGCTGTCCTTAACCCAAGCTTTTGGTAGTTTTGGTGAGCGTTTATGGTCATTGGCCCGCGGAATTGATCAGCGCCCAGTGGAGCCACACAGCCGTCGGCAAAGTGTCAGCGTTGAACACACCTTTGATAGCGATTTACCGGATTTAGCGGCATGCCAAGCAGAACTACCTAGCTTGTTAGCTAAACTGGACCTGCGCCAACAACGTTTAGACGACAGCTACTCACCCGACAAACCCTTTGTCAAAGTTAAATTTCACGACTTCAGTCAAACCACTGTTGAGCAAACCGGGGCGCCGCTGGACTTGGACAGTTACCGTTTACTTTTGTCAGCGGCTTTTATGCGCGGCAACAAACCGGTGCGCTTGATCGGTGTCGGTGTGCGTTTATATGACCGCCAGCAACTGGATGCAGTGCAGTTAACTTTATTCGATCAATGACGGCTTTAGCTCACAACCCGCCTCCTCCCCTACTCAAGGCGTTAGTGCATTGAACTGGATCAGTTACCTTGGACTGGCTTTAACCGCTTGTATTGCGGCAACTTTATTACCCATGCAGTCGGAAGCTGGACTTGTCGCCCTGCTGTATTTACAGCCTAGTGCCGTGTATAGCTTGGTGTTGGCCGCCTCCATCGGGAATGTTTTAGGCTCACAAATTAACTGGTGGCTGGGCACGCAATTGTATCGTTGGCAAGACCGGCGCTGGTTTCCATTTAAGCCTAAGCAACTGGCCCGTGCGCAACATTGGTATCAACGTTATGGTCGTTGGAGCCTATTACTCAGCTGGATGCCTATTATTGGTGACCCCTTAACCTTGGTTGCCGGCGTGCTGCGGGAACCATTTTGGCGTTTCACTTTGCTGGTATGTATAGCCAAGGTTGGCCGCTATAGTGTCTTGGCTTATGCTACTTTGCACCTTATGCAGCGGTGACTGCAGCTGCGCGCTGAGCTTCTAAGCATTGCTACGACTTATGCTTAGCCCGCCAACGGTAGGCTGAAACCTTATGCTCAGGTATGATAATTCAACATTTTAACTCTGAGCTTTGTACTTATGATGCGTAAGTCTTCACCCTCTGCCAAAAAAACTGTAGAACCCTTTAAACTGGCGCGCATTGACCCTGATGAGTACCGTAAAAAAACCCGTAAAGCCAGCTGGATTATTATCACCGTCTTTATTGCTTTGGCGATGCTCTACTCCAGCTTACTGGTGATGTTTTTTGGTCAACCTGCTGGAGACAATTTTCGCTTAAATGTAACCGGCGTTTTGGCCGGCGTTGCCGTGACTGCAGTTTTGGTGCGCACTATGTTTAGCAAGCAACCCTGGATGGCGGCAAATATCTACGGCTGGAAGCTCAAGCGCAGCTTAATGAGTGTGACTAATGTCATGCATCAGGTTAAAAAAGGCGTTGAGGCGCAAGACCCTACAGCAATGAAGCTCTTACGCTTTTATCATTTAGGTTTGACGCAGATGCACCAATTAGATGGCAACAGCAGCGCAAGCAGTGAACTGGTGTATGAAGTGAGTGCGCATAAAGCGCTGATGGAAGAGCTGGGTATTGACAGTGAGCAGCAGTCGCTGGATCCAGCATGGCTTATTGCGGTTAAGGCGCTGTAACTAAAACCGCTCAGAACTGATAGCTCGAACAACCACATAGTGTATTTTAACTGCAGAGCACATGCATAACAGTCAGGCTTAGCGTTATGCATGAGCAACTCTATGTACTGATACTATTTTTGTTTGATGGTATGGATGTCGTCTTTATTGATTCGTACAGGTCTGCCATCAGACTGTTCAAACTCATAAAAACCGCTGTCATCATCATACTTCGGCTTGTTTGTAGTTTCCAACTGACTGCCATCTTTTAAGGTAATCACTGTTGGTGTGGAACAACCGGCTAAAGTAACCAAAGCAGCTGCAGCAAATAATGCCGTAAAGTACTGCTTGCGCATTGTTTATCTCCAGATAAGTGCATAGGTGTTGTCATTAAGCTTCGACTATATAAACTCTGCACAAGTTCAAAATCAAGTGCTCTATGAGGGAAATCAATGCTGGTTCGCTTCTTGCTGCGTCAGCATATCTAAATCATCTAACATTTCTTGTGGCACGTGGCGACGTAAACACAGTTGACACTGCTGGCTCTCCACATCGAATAGAATCACTGCCTCCTTTGTCTCCAGTGCGCGACGCACCCGCTCAATCCGTGTTAGCAAAGGCGTTTCATCACCATTATCGGTACCTTCACGGGTAACAAAGTCTTCAATTAAACCGGCTAAGGTGTCCGGTGTGAGCTGTTCAAAAGGGATCAACATAAATGCAGCAAGTCTCCAGTGGCGTTGCACTTTAACATAACAGATTTGCAGCAAACTTAGGGCTGGATATTTTTCAACCAGAAGAACACTTAGAATTATTTGAGCAATAACGCTAGACTGTGCCGTTTGGTTCGCAGCACCAATGCGAGTAATTAGTGCTGCGCTTGATGAAACTTGGTTAGGTTATTAGCACTGCAGATGCTTGACTGCACTGCATCGAATCGTGAGCCCTATCAGTTATAAGTGTTTTCCTATATGAATGATTTTCTACACGCAATTTTAGAGTGGTCGCATAGCAGCCCTTATTGGTTAGGCACTGCTATTTTTTTTGCCGCACTCCTCGAATGTTTAGCATTAGTAGGCATTATTCTTCCGGGTGTTGTTTTAATGTTTGGCCTGGCGGTGATCGCTGGCAGTGGCGACTTAACGCTGCCCATTGTCTTGCTGCTAGCTTGGCTGGGTGGCTTAAGTGGCGACTTTTTATCATACGCACTAGGCCATCGCTTAAAAAACAAAGTGCCACGGCTGCCTTTATTGCGCTCGAATCCACAATGGATCGCCAGCGCTGAAATACACTTCGAACGTTACGGTGCATTAAGTTTATTGCTGGGACGTTTTGTTGGACCTTTACGTCCTATCCTACCCTTGGTTGCTGGCATGCTAGCGATGCCCTTTGCCCGCTTTACCGTGGTCAGTTTGATTGCTGCTGCCGGTTGGGCAGCTGCCTACACCATACCAGGTTGGATGGTTGGCGCGGCACTTGAGCTCAACCCTCCCCATGGCTTTTGGTTGCAAGCGGCTTGGATAGCAGGGGTTATAGGCGTGTGCGCTATTGTGAGTATCTTCAGCTGTTTGCGCGGTTGGCGCACCAGCAGTTTGATCAGCGCCACAGCATCTGGCATCGCGCTATTGGTGCTGATGCTCAACTGGCAGCATCTCTCAGTGTTTGATAACTACTTGCATGATCTCAGCCAACTGCTGCGTGCACCTTGGCTCGACCATACAATGGTCTTGATCACCCGCTTAGGCGATTTCTCTACACAGTTTATTGTGAGTTTTGTCCTCTGCGCTTTACTGCTGTTATTTAGACAGTTTCAGGCCATGCTCTTTGCCGGCGGCACCCTAGTTACAGCAGCCGTTAGTAACTATTTATTTAAGCAACTTTTTGAAAGGGCGCGCCCTTCGGTATTGCTTGAACCGATGCAAAGTTTTAGTTTTCCCAGCGGGCACAGCGCCTCCGGATTTGCTTTTTTCTTAGTATTGGGCGTTCTTGCCAGCCGTCAGCAACCACAACGCTGGCGGGTTATATGGCTGGTTACGGCATTAATTCCAGCTGTTTTCATTGCTCTATCCAGAGTTTATTTGACCGCACACTGGCCGACGGATATTTTAGCCGGCGGCTTGCTGGCTAGCGTGGTCTGTTCCATCAGTCTTCTACTGGTGCAAGCACGCCAACCTATTCCTGCGCTCAAAAAACAGCACTGGCAGATTATTGCGCCAGCATTACTTCTTGCTCTAGCGATTTTAATCAGCTGGAATCTACCTGCGGTACTGCACATATACGCGCACTAACAGAAAAAATCAGGAGACTGTTCGCCAGATAGCGATGTCAGTCTCCTGATTTTATTACCTTTTCTGATCTCTGCAATAAGCTAAAGCTTATACACTGCAACTTTATTGTTTTCATCCTTGAGCGATAAACCCTTACACCCTGTAATGGTCTGACTGCTAACTATGTATAAACCCCTCCCTTGATTCTTATATTGTTATAGTAAGTATTGCCTTTCAAGCATCCTTGCTTAAATTACTCCCTTATATAGCTGACATCTTACTCAGCAGTTAATTTATTTATATTTTTCTCCAGTATGACCAGTCCAATACCTTTTACCTCAAGCAGCTCATCAACCGAAGCAAAGTCACCGTGGGCTTCACGGTACTCAACAATAGCGCGCGCTTTAGCTGCGCCGACACCGTCCATTTCCCTGGCTAAAGTGTCTAGATCAGCTGTATTGATATTGATTGTAAGCTGCGCAACCTCGGCGACAGTTTGTGCTGCAAGAGCCGTTGTCATCTCATTGGCAACTGCAAATAAACTGCTTGCACTTAACGCTGCAGTTAATAATGAACTGATAATGATTTTTCGCATAAACACATTCCTTGTGAGATTAAAACCTGCAGCCTGACTGTCTATTTACCAGCTTAGTGACGGCTACAGATTTAAAAATAGACGGGAGTTTGAGTTTCGTCAAAATTAAATCTAATTAAATAATAACTCTATAAAAAAGCGTACTGCTTCCATAAATAGACAATGCTTTAGTCATTAATTATCAAGGCAGTAACCGACTCAAAAAGACGTTAGACATAAACTTTTTAATTAGGCTGCCGGGCTACTGCTTAATGTGAATTACTGAGCAGCCACTCGAGGAAGCAAAATTTCAAAGATCATCTGCTCAGCAGTAGTTTTTGCTACGATCGAGCCACCATGTGCATCAATAATGGATTTGACAATGGCTAAACCTAAACCCGCCCCTTCACCTTTACGTTGCCGCGAAGGATCAGCTCGATAAAACCGATCAAACAGTTTTGGCAGATGTTCTGAGCTGATAATTAATCCTGGGTTTGCCACACGGATCATCACTGTAGCGTTACTCTGAGTCACCAAAGTGACTGTAACAGTCTGCCCCGCAGGGGTATAACGTATGGCATTGGCTAAAAGATTACTCAGCGCACGGCGTAGCATCCGCTTATCGCCCTGAACAAACACAGCCGGCCCACTGCAGACCAATGCAACACCCTGCTCCTCAGCCCACGCTTCTAAGTAGTCAAATAACATCTGTACTTCAGTGGCCAGATTAATTTCAACCCGCTCCCCTTGCAGCTGCTGGTTATCCGCTTGAGCCAAGAACAACATATCGCCGACCATATTGGCCATCCGCTCATATTCTTCCAAACTCGAATACAAAACCTCGCGATATTGCTCAAGGTCACGGGATTGCGACAGCGCAACTTCTGTCTGGGTGCGCAAATTAGTAATAGGCGTGCGCAACTCATGGGCAATATCTGCGGAGAAGTTGGCCAGACGCTGGAAGCTCTCTTCAATACGGTCAAGCATGTCATTGAAAGATATAGCCAGCTCGGTTAACTCCACCGGAACAGTATCTGGCGCCAGTCGAATCGATAAATGGTCGGATTTAATCCGACGAATTTCTGCACTGATCCGGCGTAACGGCGCGTGACCTTGATAGACTGCAAACCAGGTCGCCAAAATAGCAATCAAACATGCCAGCAAAGTAAGCAGCTTTAAGTACAGACGAAAGCTTTCAAGATAGTGTAAATGGAAATCAATGTCTGTGGCGACGGCGAGGGTTAAAGGTTTATCGTCTTCGCTGCCTGTTGGTATAAGCCCTACCACAGCACCACGGTAACTCCGACCCTGATCCTGCCAAGCTTTCACCGCGTCCACCTCGACTCTATCTGCCGCGGGCGCCCAGCGCGCAAAGTCATCCAGTTCTGAACCCGGCGTAGCATAAATCAATTGCTGGTTAGCGCCAGACAGCCGAAATTGAGCATTGTGGTGACCAGAGACTGCACCAGCTAAGCGCTGTTGCAGATTTTCATTTGACTGATGCCCTGCCAGCGCTTGGGTAACGGCCTGTACCACTGCATTTAACTCATCCACATCCTGCTGCACAAAATGCCTGTCGATGGAACGCTCAACCATCCAACCAAACGCAAGCAGGACCACTGTTATCACCGCACCGATGGAGGCAGTGAGGCGCAGCGCTAAGGATAAAGGACGGCGTGTCATCGGTTAGTTCTCAGTGTTTTCGTCAAGCATATAACCCATGCCGCGCACTGTATGAATCAGCTTGGGCGTAAAATTATCGTCGATTTTGGCGCGCAGACGTCGAATTGCCACATCAATCACATTGGTATCGCTAGCAAAATTCATATCCCACACTTGCGAGGCAATCAGCGAGCGCGGCAGTACCTCACCTTGGCGACGCACCAACAACTCCAACAGCGCAAACTCTTTATTGGTCAGATTAATCCGTACAGCATGGCGCTGAGCCTGTCGGCGCGGCAAGTCCAACACCAGGTCAGCCACCTGCAATTGCTCATGCAACACCGGCGCTGCTCCTCGGCGCAGCAAAGTGCGTACTCGAGCCAACAGCTCGGTGAAGGCAAAGGGCTTAATCAGGTAATCATCCGCGCCCAACTCTAAACCTTTGACGCGATCCTCCACACTGTCGCGCGCAGTCAAAAACAGGACCGGTGTGGTTGATTTTGCATCACGCAATGCTTGCACAATGCGCCAGCCATCCACATCAGGCAGCATCACATCTAAGATAATCAGAGCATACTGCTCGGTCAGCGCCAAATGCTGGCCATCGAATCCAGTGCGCGCCAAATCAACCACAAAACCTGACTCAGCTAGGCCTTGACGCAAATAGTCGCCCGTTTTCTCTTCATCTTCCACCACCAGCAATTTCATCGGTTCACCTCAGTCATTGGTTTAATTTACCGCTCTCTTTCTAGCACTTGCAAACTCTAGATGAGCGTTGATAAAAGCAGTCTAGCTGACGCCTCTGCCTTAATCATAAGCGTTGCATTACAAGCTGTAATCCAAGCAGACAGCGGTCAGTTTGCGCAGAAAAATTCTAAAGAGATGTTCAGCCAAGCCCTTGTAAAAACCTAGATTATTCAAGCTCGCGCTAACGCACATTACAAAAATGTAATCTGCCCGTCATCTGTGTGACAGCAGCACTGGGCTATAGTGAACTCAGCAATTTAATCAACAACGCGCTGCTTTATGGCATTGATGCCAGTCAAAAGCGTGCGCTGGGAACTCAGCTAGCACTGACTGTAGGGTGAGTATCAGTTAGCGTTTTAAACACCTGCTGCCCCAGCCTTGGGCCAGAAACTCAATGTTTAACTTTTTATTTATCCAGAGAAAATCATGCTTAAAAAAACATTAGCAATACTTGTACTTGGCACTTTACCCATTCTTACCTTCGCTGCAGATGACCACCATCATATGCCTGCGCATGATATGCACGATATGCATGATCACCATGCGCCATTCGCGGCAACCTTTTATGGTCAACCTGGCGAGCTGGATCAGGTCAGTCGCACCATTGAAGTTGATATGGACGACAGTATGCGTTTTACCCCAAGTAAGATCGACGTTAAAGCCGGCGAAACCGTGCGCTTTCTGATTAGCAACTCCGGTCAACTGCCCCATGAAATGGTGCTTGGCTCAATCGAAGAGCTTAAGGCCCATGCTGCAGAAATGCTGGCAATGCCTGATATGCAACACAGCGATCCCAATATGATTACCGTCGAGCCTGGGCAAAGCGGTGAACTGGTCTGGCAGTTTGGCAAAACCACAAAGGTCGATTTTGCCTGCTTAATCCCCGGCCATTCGGAAGCGGGTATGGTGGGCAAGATTCACGTTAAATAACCTGTGTTTAATCTAACGTTGCAGCGCCTGTGACTCCAAGCACTGTCAACAGGTGCTGCTACAACCAGCGCAACAGACGAATTCTTGCACAGTTTCAATCCAATTTAATCATGCGCAAACGCAGCGCGTTAGCAATCACACTCACCGAAGACAGCGACATGGCTGCGGCAGCAAAGATTGGCGATAATAGAAGGCCAAAAAATGGATACAAAATACCGGCGGCAATGGGCACGCCAGCTGCGTTGTAGATAAAGGCGAAAAATAGATTCTGGCGAATATTACCCATGGTGGCCATGGACAATCGCCGTGCCTGCACAATGCCCATTAAGTCGCCTCGCAGCAGGGTAATACCGGCACTTTCAATGGCGACATCGGTGCCTGTACCCATGGCTATACCCACATCAGCTGTGGCCAGCGCCGGTGCATCATTGACTCCGTCACCGGCCATTACCACAATGCGCCCCTCGTCTTTGAGTTGTTGGATAAATTTACCCTTATCCTCGGGGAGCACTTCAGCTTCCACTTCATCAATTTCAAGTTTACGGGCAACCGCTTCGGCGGACGTTCGATTGTCCCCGGTCAGCATCACCACGCGAATGCCCTCTTGATGCAACGCCGCAATAGCCGCGTGCGTGGTTTCTTTAATCGGGTCGGCAATCGCCAGCAAACCGCAAATCTGCCCTTCGACGGCAGCGAACAGAGCCGTTGCACCGTCTATGCGCAGCTGATCAGCTTGTTCTGCAAAAGCGCTGATATCTACATTTTCTGCTTCCATCAACAGTCGGTTGCCCAGCAGAATTTTCTTACCATCGATTTTCCCGGTGACGCCTTTACCATTGGGCGAGTCAAAATCCTCAGCATCAGGCACTGTCAACTGCATCGCTTCGGCTTTATCGAGAATGGCATGGGCTAATGGATGCTCACTGCCTTTTTCCAGACCGGCGGCATAGTGCATCAATTCTGTCTCGCTGAAGCCGTTTAACGGAACCAGCTTGGTCACCTGCGGTTTACCTTCAGTCAAGGTGCCGGTTTTATCAACCACCACCGTATCGACTTTCTCCATATGCTCCAGTGCTTCGGCATCCCGGATCAAGACACCGCTCTGCGCACCGCGCCCGACACCCACCATAATCGACATGGGCGTAGCCAAACCCAAGGCGCAAGGGCAAGCAATAATCAACACACTCACCGCAACAATCAGGCCAAACGCCATGGGCGGCGTCGGTCCGTAAATTGACCACACAACAAAAGCGATAAGCGCAATAAGGATAACCGCCGGTACAAACCAACTGGAGACTTTATCGGCCAAACCCTGAATCGGTGCACGGCTGCGCTGGGCATTGGCGACCATTTGCACAATTTGCGCCAGCATGGTGTCGTGCCCAACTTTGTCAGCGCGCATAATAAAGCCACCTTGCTGGTTGATGCTGCCGCCGATCACTTGATCACCCGCTTCCTTAGGGACCGCCAACGGCTCACCCGTGACCAGGGACTCATCCACATTGGAGCGCCCTTCTAGAACCTCGCCATCCAGCGGTACTTTTTCACCAGGACGGACGCGCAAACGATCACCCACTTTGACTTGATCTAAAGCCACATCCGACTCGTCACCCGCCTCATTTATTTTCCTTGCGGTCGCTGGCGCTAAGTCGAGCAAGGCTCTAATCGCCCCAGAGGTTTTCTCGCGAGCGCGCAGTTCCAACACTTGACCCAGCAATACCAACACCACAATCACTGCAGCGGCCTCGAAATACACCGCGACTGAACCATCAGCTAACCTGAACGCAGCGGGAAACACCTGCGGAGCTAAGGTCGCGACATAACTATAAATCAAGGAAACGCCAGTCCCGATGGCGATCAAGGTAAACATATTTAAGTTACGGCTGAGGATGGATTTCCAGCCACGAACAAAGAATGGCCAGCCGCTCCAGAGCACCACAGGCGTGGCCAAGACCAACTGAATCCAATTGGAAGTTTGCGGCGCTATAAGGTGATCAAGGCTGATCAAGTGACCACCCATCTCCAGCAGAAATACCGGCAGCGCAAATAGCAGACCAATCCAGAAGCGACGGGTCATATCGGTCAACTCAGCAGACGGCCCATCGTCCAGAGTGACTTGTTCCGGCTCCAAGCCCATGCCGCAAATCGGGCAGTCCCCCGGTCCTTGTTGACGGATTTCCGGGTGCATCGGACAGGTGTAGATGCTGCCAGGGGCAGCTGCAGCCGATGTTTTTTGCTCGCCATTGAGATACTTGTCTGGATTGTCAGCAAACTTTGTCTGACACTTGGAGGAGCAAAAATACCATGTTTTGCCAGCATGCTGGCTGTGATGTTCTGCTGTATGAGGGTCGACCGACATCCCACAAACGGGGTCTTTTACCTCACCCTCATTGGAGTCATGGTCATGTTGATGTGTGTGGTTATTTTTACTCATCATCATCTACTCCTGCTTGATCCGCGAGTCAGCCTGCTAATGCACTGCAGTCGAGAAAACTCCAATTCTCCAAAAAATATGAATCAGAACTCCTAGCCAACTCAGGTGACTACTAAACTGACAGATACAGCACGGCGCTACAACCACTAAAGTGGTTGCTTACATAGTGATTTAAAGTTTTTCCAAGCGCTTCTATAACAAGGACTCATCGAGGCCCTGGGCCTGTATCCATAGCCATGCGCGAGTTAGGAGCTTCTATAGCTGTAATTTAACTGCTGCAGATCCGAGAGCAAAAGTACTGTACTGCTGTCAACGCATTTGCTCGAGTGCCGGCAAATGCTTAAGCAGGCCAACTTTCTCTAAGCAGTCCGCCACTTTGTCACTGCCGACAGGCTAACAGCATCATGCGCATGCAATCGTTCTCCATCCGCGTTTAACCCTCTGTCTCTGATGCTGCACTGCCTTCTTCGGCCAAGACTTCAACCGTTTGCGTCCAGCCCAACTCATCAAATATCACGTACAAAGCTGGAATCACCAACACCACCAGCACAGTTGAAACCAGCAAACCAAACACCAATGAAATAACTAACGGCTGGATGGCCGCTGCTTGGGCACTGGTCTCGGCCAACAAAGGCAGCATCCCAGCGATGGTGGTCACCGAGGCAATCAGAATCGCCCGCAAACGGTCACGACTGGCTTGTCCAGCAGCGGTCTGAATCGTCATACCAGCGCTGCGATTTTCCTTAATAAATTGGATCAGCAAGATGGCGTTATTCACCACAATACCCGCCAGTGACGCTGCACCAATCATTGACGGCATCGACAAATAGAAACCCATCAACACATGGCCCCAGAGCGCGCCGACAAAGGCCAGCGGAATCGACAGCATCACAATCAGCGGTTCGCTGTAGCTTCTAAACTGGAAGGATAAAATTAAGAAAATACCCAACAGCCCAATCAACAATGCCCGTCGAATCGAACCGCCCGTTTCCGCTGCTCGCGCAGCTTGCCCTTCGAAGGTCACATCCAGCTGCGGGTGACGCGCTGCAAAATCAGCCAGCCAGCCTTGCTGAATATCATTAATAATGGCATCGGCATTGGCCCGCTGCGCATCCACATCTGCAGCGACGGTCACCGTGCGTAAACCATCAATCCGAGTGATCACCGCCCAATCACGCGCCTCTTTAATATCAACCGCAACCCCCAGTGGTATGCGCCTATTATCTGGCAAGCCAATGGTCAAATCCTGCAGATTATCTAGACTTTGCCGATCTGCTAAAGCGTGACGCACCACCAGATCAACATCCCATTCATCAATGCGCAAGGTGTCACTGATTTCACCCAGTACAGCGGCACGCAGCTGCACGGCAACTTGCTCGGCAGACAGTCCCAACCCGTGGGCACCTTCAGCCAGTGATAAACGTCTCTCTGACTTACCGGGGCGTAAATTATCGATGACGTTGTAGACGCCGCTATAGCCTTCTAAGTGTTCAGCAAACTCCATGGCAGCCACTTTTAAAGTATCCAGATCATCCCCCTGCAGGCGCACTTCAATCGGGATACCGGCAGGTCCAAAACCCGGTTCTTGGATAATAAGGTTTTGCATCCCAGGAACCTCGCCAATCTCAGCCAGCCACGCTGTGGTCAGCTGAGCCAAGCTGATATTGCGCTGCTCAGCGGTCAGTAAGTCGACCATCACTGTAGCCACATGGGTGCCTTGTTCGCCGGCACTGGGATTATAGTTAAAACGCACCTGGGTCGAGCGCACCAGTGGCTGAGCTTTGGGTTGTTCAGGCGTCAGACGCTGATCAAGGCTGCGCATAGCGCTTTCCACATGAAACGCGACCGTTTGAGTTCGCGCTAATGGTGTTCCTTGCGGCATAAGAATGCGCGCTTCGAGCACGTCACCGTCAATGGCTGGCATGGCTTCATTGCCAATGTGACCACCGGCCAGATAACCAAATGAGCCCAACATCAAGGCCAACACACTTGCTAACACAGCGTAGCGCCAGCGAATTGCCGCATCGGTGGAGCGCCCAACAGCTTCACGAAAACCTGCAAAATGGCGGTCAAAACTGACGCGCAGTCGCGCAGGCTCAGCCTCTAAGCGATGAAGACTGCCGCTAAGATGATGAGGTAGCACCAGAAAAGCTTGAATCAGACTCGCTGTTAGCGCAGCAATCAATACCACCGGTAGCACTTTAAGCACATTGCCCAACTCACCGACTAAAAATGACAGTGGTGCAAACACGGCGATGGTGGTTAAAAATGATGACAACACGCCAGGCAGCACAGCCAATGTGCCCTGCACTGCAGCTTGCACGGGCGATGCGCCTTTTAAGTAATGCTCAACCACGTTGTCGGTGATCACAATGGAGTCGTCCATCACCAAGCCAATGGCCATCAGCAACGCCACTAGAGTGATCATATTCAGTGACAGGCCAAGCAGCGCCATCATCGAGAAAGCACCCATAAAGGCTACCGGCAGCCCCATCACTGCCCATAATGCTAGGCGTGGGCGAAAGAATAAACTCATCACCAACACCACCAGCACAAAGCCTTGGATACCATTTTCCAACAGCATTTTTAATCGGTCGCGGACAATATTGGTGGCATCTTGAGTCAGAGTTAAAGCCACATGACCGTCAAAGCGCTGTTGCTCGGTCTTAATCAGCTCCTGAATACCGGAAAGCACATCAAGTGCATCATCGCGTAACGTTTTGTTGACCTCTAACACCAAAGCACGTTCACCGTTAAACCAAACTTGCTGCTGCTCGTGCTCAACGCCTTCTTGCAACGTTGCGATTTGGCCCAAAGTCAGCTCACCACCTTGGCTATCGGCAATCACCACCACTTTAGCCAGCTCACGCAAGCTACGGCGCTGATCGGTGAAGCGCAGTTGAATATCACGCTCGGGTGTTTCGAGAGTGCCCAATGGCATATCAATATTTTGCCGCGCCAGCAGATCAGCCAAATCTCGCGCCGTTAGGCCGTATTGAGCCAGGCTTTCTTGAGCAATCTCAATCTGCCACTGACGTTGGGACAACCCTTGGATAGTGACCCCAGCCACGCCGGGTAAGCGTAACAAGCGATCCTCCAACGACTTAGCATAGTTCTCTAGATCACGCAGTGGCATCGCACCACTGACCGCAACGGCTGCGACCAAATCACTGCGGTGCAGTTCACGCACCACCGCAGGTTCAGCTCTTTTAGGGAAATCAGTAATGGCGTCCACTTCAGTGGAAATATCATCAATAAAACGACCGATATCACCCCCTTCCTCCATTGTGGCTGTGGCGCTGGCGAAGTTATCTTGAGCGATACACACCAGCTCATCCAGATAATCGACCCCGGTCAACGCATCATGCACACGCCGACAGATCTCATCCTCAACATCAGCAGCAATGGCACCGCGGTATTCAACCTTAATGCTGACTTCACTGGGTAGAAATTCAGGAAATGTCTCGCGTTTCAACGTCGGTGCAGCGAAAGCACCAATCGCCAACATTAGCATCAGTAATAAGTTAGCTGCAGTAGGATGCCCGACAAACCAGCGAATCATAGCGCTTCTCCTGCGGCTCGCTGTTGTAACCGCTGTTCCAGTGCCTCATCGCGCTGCGGCGCAACCCGCATACCATCAATGGCCGGCATCAGATCATCCACAACTAAAACTTCACCGCCAAGCAAACCCTTGCTGATCACCGCCATATCATGTTGCTCAAAAGCCACTGTCACTGCGCGACGCTCAAGACGTTGCTGTTCATTGAGCAAATAGACTTCCCCTTGATGCACCGCGGTTGCCGGTACGACCAACTGCGGCTCTGGCAACTGAGCTGACAGTTGTACCTGTACATACATATCAGGCTGTAAAACCGGCTGCTCCGGCGGGGAGGCGCTGCGATACGGCTCATCGACCTCAACGACCACTTGTGCTGCCCGTGTTTGCGGATTCAGCCCCCGTGCTACCCGCAACACACGTGCTGGCCAGCGCACGTCGTCACCGGCTACCAGCAGCACCTGAGCATCAATCACGGAAAAATCCAAACGATCAGCAAGATCCAGTGCGTCAAGTTTGGCATCAATGTGCGTTGCCGCCTGCATCAGTCGACGCAGCATAGTCACGGGGATCTGCGCAACAATTTCTGCGCTAGCAATGCCATCGGCTTGAAACAAGCGCTGGCCGCTACTGACGTACTGATGCAGCTCAGCTTCGACGTGACCGATGCGCAGATCGTAAGGAGCCACGAAACGAGTATCCTCAATATCTTGGCGCGCCTGTGCGAGACGGGTGGTGGCACGCTCGATTTCCGCCTGCACACGTTGCTCCCGTGTCGGTATCAACTGCAATTCATTCTCAAGCGCCTGTACTGACTCCCGTTGCGCAAGGGTGGCGCGCTCTTCTTCATCCCGCCGCGAGCGTGACACTGAACCACTGCTCGCTAGGCGTTGAAAACGCGACAATTCCTGTTCAGCCAGTTGCAAGCGCTCTCGTTCTAAGTTGAGTAAACGTTGCGTATTCTCCACGCTCATTTTCAGTTGCGCCTGCTCTGCAGCCAAGCTTGCCAACTCACCGCGAGCTTCAGCCTCAGCCAACTGATAACGGCTTGGATCAATTCTCAGCAGCAAAGTATCAGCTGGCAGCAAGACCCCATCGTCCAGTTGCGGATGACGATAGACCACGCGCCCTGCTACATTGGCAATCGCCTGCCAAGTTTGTGCTGGCCGGGCAATACCATTACCGCGGACGGCAACCCGAAACGCTAACGGTTGAACTTCGATGACGCTCATGCTTGGCGCAACTGCGGCAGCAGTATCACGCTCTGGTGGCTGTCGATTGAGGATAAAAATGACCATTAAAGCGATACCTAAGGCCAAACCCAATCCGACCAGTGCACCACGGCCCCAGCGTTTTACTAAACCACTCATACGTCGTCCTCAATGCTTGTCTGGATACTCAAGCTGCTGGCTGCATGACCTAAAACAGTTGTAAACTGTTTTTGCACATGACCAGTCGTGTCCGGCGCATCCCAGCCACCACCCAACGCTTTATACAACGCCACCAGCTGTACCGCAGCAGCGGTATGGGCACGGGTGCTGGCACTTTCTGCTGCATGTAACACCCGCTCAATCGCCAACAGCTCAACCAAGGCAATATCACCTGCGGCATAACGGCTTTGCGCATGCGTATAACTGCGACGCGAGGCACTCAGGGCTTGTTGTTGCAGCGTTAAGCTCGTCAGTCCAGCGTGATAGTCACTCAATGCCCTTTCTGCATCAGCCAAGGCGGCCAGTACCGCCTGTTCATAACCTAAAGCTGCTTGCTGTTCGA
>CAZEZR010000066.1:0-16279 GCA_964516465.1 uncultured Thiopseudomonas sp.
CAGATAAGCTATTAATGGTCTTTACCGATGCGGAAATGCCAGAAATGGACGGTTATCGTCTCACCACAGAAATCCGTAATGATCCGCGCTTACGTGATCTATATGTGGTGATGCACACCTCGTTGTCCGGCAGTTTTAACGCTGCCATGGTGGAAAAAGTCGGTTGTGATAATTTTCTATCGAAATTCCAGCCGGATCGTTTAGCGGATGTTATCGAAGAGCGCCTGCAACGCGACGAGGCATGAACAACAGACACAGCGCTGCAACAAGGTGAATCACGAGGGCTGTTTTTAGCAGCGCTAAGGTGCGTCATTAAAACCCCCGCATGCACTGTTTAAACAGGCATAATAGAACTCTTTAAATGCTGAATTATTAAGGTGTACAGGCATGGCGTTGATTGGAGATATGAATACCCTACAGGTTATTCGGCAGGCTGATTTTGGCGTGTATTTGGATGGTGGGCCTGATGGGGATATTCTTTTACCGCGGCGTGAAATGCCCAAAGATGAACCCTGTGAAGATGAAGACTGGCTCAATGTGTTTGTCTACCTCGACAGTGAAGACCGCATTATTGCCACCAGCCGCACCCCTAAAATTAAAGTGGGTGAGTTTGCCAGCCTAAAAGTGATTGATATTAACCGCATTGGCTTATTCCTCGATTGGGGCTTGAGCAAAGACTTACTGCTGCCGCACTCGGAAGAAAAGCGACCGCTGCAAGAAGGCGATTATTGTGTGGTGCATGCCTATATTGATGAGCGCACCAAGCGCATTACTGCTACAGCGCATTTAGACCGATTCTTAGATAAAACCCCAGCAAACTACAGCGTTGGCCAAGAAGTGGATTTACTGATTGTGGAGCCGACTGATTTAGGCTTTAAAGCCATTATCAATAGCGAACACTGGGGTTTGATCCATAAAAACGAAGCTTTTAAGTTTTTGCGTGGCGGTATGCAAGAGCGCGGTTTTATCCGTGAAATTCGTGATGACGGCCTGATTAACCTGAGTTTGCAGCCACAGGGTCAAGAATTGCGCGACACCTTGAGTGAGGCAATCTTGACGCAGTTGCGTGAAAATAACGGCCATTTGCCACTCAGTGATAAAAGCCCAGCTGCAGCCATTGCCGATGCTTTTGGCGTGAGTAAAGGTAACTTTAAAAAAGCCATTGGTGGACTGTACCGACAAGGCGTGATTCGCATTCACCCGCATTCAATCGAATTGGTATAGCGGAGCATCCATGCGCATTCTTTCTGGCGTTGCCATTGCTGTGCTCTGTGTTGTCGCCATTGTTGCTGTGCAAAAGTGGCGTGGCCCAGTTTTACCGGCATTAACGGTAGAGTTGCTGCCGTTAGAATTGCGCATTGTCGCCAGTGGAGAGGTGCGTTATCAGTCGCTGGCGCGCATTGGCAGCGAAATTACCGGCACAGTCACTGCCCGCCATGTGCGTGAAGGTGATTTGGTCAGTAAGGGTGATTTGCTTCTTGAACTCAATCCTGAAGAGTTACAAGCACGTCTAGCTCAAGTGCAAACGCAATTGCAGCAGTTGCAAAAAATCAGTCGTCCGCAAGCGCAAGCGGCGTTAGTGGAAGCGCGGGATAACTTACGCCAAGTCAGCCGAGAAGCCCGCCGCCGTGAAACTTTAGCGGAAAAAGGCGTGATCTCTGCCGAGCAAGTTGAGCAAGCGCAGCGCATGGAGCTCAATGCCAAAACTGCCTTGACCCGCGCACAACTTACTGTGGATTCTTTAGCGGCAGGCAGCACTGAAGAGCGATTATTGCAGCAGCGCATTGCCAGTGCTGAAGCAGAGCTGGCGAAAACACGCATCTACGCGCCTTTTGCTGGCCGAGTACAAACCCGCAATGTTGAACCTGGTGATCTCGTGCAACCCAGTAAGGTTTTGCTGGAAATTGCCCGCAGCGATGGCGTTAATCGTGCAGGAATTGCCAGTGATGGTTTGGAAGTGGTGGTAGCGCTGGATGAGAAAAACTTTGCCCCACTGCAGCTCCAACAACCGGTGCAATTGATTGCCGATGCCTGGCCGGAACAAACAGTGCCCGGCGTGGTGAGCTTTATTGCCCCAGCGGTGGACAGCGATCGCGGCACCATTGATGTGCATATTGATGTATTGCCAGACAGCGAGCAGCAATACCATAGTTTTCTGCAAGGAATGACCGTATCCGCCAATATTATTGCTGCCGAACGCGAGCGGACGCTGGTGTTACCCAATGATTATCTGCTTGTGCAGGCCAATAAGCCCACGCAAGTGTTGCGCTGGAATAATGGCGCAGTGACTGCAGTGGATGTGCAGTTGGGTTTACGCAATATGACCCACAGTGAAATTACTGCAGGACTGGCTGCAGGGGATGTCGTGGTGCAAGCAGGGCAGGTCAGCGATGGCCAGCGCGCCCGAGTGCGTTTTGAACAGGCGCAGCATGTCATTGACTAGCCGCTTTGTCGCTTGGGGGAATTCGCTGTGGATTGAGTGGCGCATTGCCTTACGTTTCTTAGCCGATAATCCGCTGCAAACCTTGTTAATTAGCGTGGCAATTTCGGTGGGAGCAGCGGTCATCGTCTTTATTACCGCTTTAATGACCGGACTGCAAAACAACGTCATCGAGAAAACCCTCGGTACACAAGCGCATATCCGTATTGAAGCCACCCGCCAACACAATAATTTTTCTGCTACGCCTGAGGGCAAATATGTCTGGGCTTTAGAAAGTCCGCGGGCACAGCGCTTACAAACCATTAATAACTGGCAAGAAGTGCGCGATGCCTTGGATCAATATCCCGGTTTAAACACTGTCTCGCCCCTGATCTCTGGTCCTGCCTTTGCGCAAAAAGGTAATGCCCGTGCGTCAGTGGCCTTAATGGGTATCGACCCTGAACGTTATGCCGGCATCATTGAGCTGCAAGATTACTTGCTGGAAGGGCGCTTTAGTGTCGGTGCCAGTGATGTACTGATTGGTCGGCAGTTAGCGGAAGACTTAGGTTTGCGCACTGGCGATAAATTACGTTTAGACGCTGGTGATAATCGTCAAGCAGTGATGGATGTGGCCGGGATTTTTGAACTAGGCGTGCGAGAACTGGACAGCCGCTACGTTTACACCGACTTAAAACAAGCACAAACCTTACTGGACTTGCCCGGTGGCATTACGATTTTAGAGCTGAAAATTTCAGATGTGTTCAGTGCCGAGTACTGGGCGCAGCGCATTGATCTACTCACTGGGCTGCATGTGCAAAGCTGGATGGAAAGTAACGGCCAACTGCTCAATGCTTTGCGTTCACAAACCATGACTACGCAAATGATTCGAGTGTTTGTTGCCATGTCGGTCATCTTCGGCATTGCCAGTGTGCTGGCAGTGAGTGTGGTGCAGCGCACCCGGGAAATTGGTATTTTGCGCGCCATGGGCAGTTCACAGCAGCAGATTTTGCGCGTGTTTTTATTGCAGGGGGGCTTGCTGGGTTTAGCCGGCTCGCTACTGGGCGTGTTGATTGGCTACAGCTTGGTGCAGGTGTTTAATAATCTGGGCGAGCGCTTGTTTTATATTCAATTGGAGCCGTCGATACTGATTTCGGCAATAGTTATTGCCACCGCCGCCGGAGTGATTGCCGCCATGGTGCCAGCCCGTCGCGCGGCTAAATATGATCCAGCAGTGGCGATTCGTTATGTCTAAATCAACCATGCTTACCCAGGCCGCTGAGCAGCAGGTGGTGTTGCAACTGGACGCACTCAACAAAATCTTTAATGCCGGCACACCATTGCAGAACCATGTTTTGCACGATATCTCACTGCAGGTCAGTCGCGGTGAACTAGTGGCGCTGGTGGGTACCTCCGGCTCTGGCAAAAGCACCTTGCTCAATGTGATGGGCTTGCTGGATGTATCTTCTTCAGGAGAATTGCACATTCAAGGGCATCGGGTGCAGGGTATGACCGAGCAACAGCGCACCCAATTGCGCAGCGAATCCATTGGCTTTGTCTTCCAGTTTCACCATCTGATCAGTGCGTTTAGCGTGCTGGATAATGTCTTAATGCCCTTGATGCTGCGTTACGGAAAACCAAGCAAAGAGCAAATAGCTTACGCAGAATACTTACTCAATGAAGTAGGGCTGGCGCAGTTTATGCGGCAATCTACAAACCGTTTATCGGGCGGCCAACAGCAGCGGGTAGCAATTGCCCGGGCCTTGGTCACTAAACCTGCACTGGTTTTAGCCGATGAACCAACAGGTAATCTAGACACGCAAACCGCAGACGAAGTGTTTCGATTATTTGAGCGTTTTAACGTGGAGCATCAATGCGCCATTGTCATCGTTACTCACGACCCAAGATTAAGCGCACGTTGCCCGCGGACGATACGTCTTACCGATGGCCGCATTGTTTATGACGGGGCATCAGCAGATCTACCCAGCTTGTTTGTTTAGCCAAGTTTCTTAGGGGTGGTATCAGGCTTACTTTTTATGAATATTTTTCGGCAGCTGCACAACCACACTGCCGGAATACATATCCGACCAAGAGCGTTTTTGCTTGTCGAAGAGTATCCATAAAAAACCCAGTCCCGCTGGCAGCCAAGCAAAAATAGCAATCAAAAAGCGCAGCAATGCTTGCCAAATATCAATAGCGCTGCCATCGGCATTTTGCACACGCAAACCCCACACCTGCATACCTAGAGTTTGCCCGCCATGGGTCCAGAACTTAGCAAAGAAAGCAAAGATAGAAAAAAACACCAGCGTAGACAAAACCGGATCAATATCTAACATACCGCTGTCAGCCATTTCTTGTAATGCGTCTGCGCCGTAAATCATACGCAAAATACCTTGTTGGTAGATTAAAGTGACCACCATCACCAAGGCAATACACAGCATAAAATCGTAAAAAATAGCAGCTATGCGCTTCCAGAAACCGGCGCTAGGGAAATCACCTTGAGGCTGTAATACGTGCTTGGACATAACCTGTGCATACCAATAATTAAAGGTGGGCTATTGTAACCATAGCCTTGCCTAGGCGCGAATCTATTGTGGCAATTAGCGCTTGGCGCAGCACTGGCAGCTAGCCTGCAGCACAAATACGGTTACGCCCGGCTTGCTTGGCCAGATACATGCGCTTATCGGCCAAGGCTAAAATCTGCTTGTAGTAATCCAGTTGATCAGCATTGCGCTCAGCCAAACCAACGCTGGCCGTGAGCGGCGTACCATCGGGGCGCATGCCAAAGCCATTGCTCTGCATACGCTCAATAGCACACTTAGCTTTGTCCAGATCAGTGTTGGGCATCACCAGCAAAAACTCCTCACCACCCCAGCGCAATAAGCTGTCGGAGGCGCGCAGCTTCTTTTGCACCTGGGCAACAAAACTTTGCAGCACTTTATCCCCAGCTTCGTGGCCAAAGTTATCGTTAATTTGCTTGAAATGGTCTAAATCAAAAAACGCGAGGGTCAAGGGCTGCTCATTACGCTGCGCTGCAGACCACTGAAGGTTAAGGATTTCTTTACCGCTGCTGCGCGAAAAAATACCGGTCAGCGGATCATGAATCGCCTGACGCACCAAGGTAATCATAAACGCCAACTGACTGGTGCTGGCTAGCGCCGTAACCCCTGCAATTAAAATTAACAACCAAAAGCCACCCGCAAACGACGGCCAGTTCAACGTTGACCAATTTAAGTAACCGGCTAAACCTTGGGCAATCAAGAGAATACTGGCCAGCAATACATTTTCTAATAAACACAAAGGGAAAATAGCCAAGCCAGCCATCAATACAAAAGGCAGAAAGGCATAGCCCGTGGCCACCGCGGAAGACAAACTGCTGAGCGCATAACCTGCAAGCAACGAGTGTGAAGCGATATAAAATACCGTAGGAATAATAAACAAGATCGCCATGGCACGGTAGGCATCGAGCAAGCTGCCAGTGGGACGGTAAAAGACTAATAACGCAGCAAAAGCAGCACTGGTCAGAACGCGTAACAAAGCCAGCTTAATCCACAGCGGCGAACTGAATACCATCACATCCACAATGCCCCAGACGGGCGTGAGCACCGCAAACAGCATGGCAAACAAACGCACACGGTTCACGATCATAGTAGCGCGCTGCTGACTGAGCAGTATGGAGTGCTGGCTGGGCGAAAGTAACTGAGCCAGCTCCGTGGCTTGTAAACCTGTTGGAAGAAAGGTAGCCAAACGCGGGCTGAAAAAGCTTAAAAGTCTCGACATTATTTTTATTGCCTTGGGTCGATTGAGTAGCGCAAAAATATTCAAATAAATGTAGTGAATCTATGACTTTGAACACCGTTGCTTTGATAAAGATGGCGTACTATAAGCCACCAAGCCGCATTGTGAAATGAGCTGGATCATTAAATGGCCATTATAAGGCCATCATGGTTTGCGGTAAAAAATGCACAGCAAGATATTGCCTGGAAAATACAGCTGTAGACGCCAGAGTGTCGACTATGTCACGTTTTTGTGGGTAGGTTAACCGCTTATCCTGTGGCTGAGGCCAATTGTCTACGCAGTGGTGACAGCGCGCGCTGAGCTATGCATGCTTAACTCATTAATATTTTGGAGCACACCATGTTACGACTGAAAAGCATGCGTGGGTTTACCCTCGTAGAACTGATGATAACCCTAGCGCTATTGGCCATCGTCGCCACCATAGCCGTGCCTAATTTCGTGCAGTTTATTCGCAATAATCAGGTGCAAGCTAAGGCGGATGAAGTGAAGAGCTTTTTGCAATATGCAAGAGGGCAGGCGGTGGCCAGTCGTAAAACTTATCAAGTGACTGTGGCCGATGCTGAGTGGGAAGCAAAGTCTGCCAAAGGTGTTGAGCGCAAACTTGAGTTTAATAACGCTCAAGCGCAAGCGCGTACCAGCATCAATACCTTTACATTTAACCCCAATGGCAGCGTTAAAGAAGCGTTTAGTATTTCAGTGTGTCGTGAGCAAGATCATGCCAATGGCTACTTTATAGAAGTACAGCGTAGCGGCATGGTGAAGATGCAGATGCGTGGTGTTGATGTACCGAATAAATGCGCAATAGAAGAGGACGTTAAGCCATGAAGAAAAGCCAAGGATTTAGCTTGATTGAAGTGCTGGTCACCATTGTCCTAACCACCGTTGGAATTTTGGGCATGGTCGCGCTGCAAAGTAAGAGCATTCAGTACACACAGGATTCAGTGAATCGTAATACTGCCATTGCATTATCAAATGAGTTAGTTGGAATTATGCGGGCAAGTAGTGATGAGCTGTTTGTTAAAAAGCCACCTGTAGACCCAATGTATAGCCAGCTTTTAAATGAAACTGTTTTTTATGATTCAGACGGTGGGTTTAACTTTGCAGTGACTGATTGCAAAACACCAGCGCAGACGTCAAAGCAGCAAGCAGGTTGCTGGTTAAAAAAGGTTCGGTCGTCTTTACCCTTTGCGAGTGCAGACGATGTAGTGAGTCATTTTATGCTATGCCCAAGTTTTGAGTATGATGATGGCGTGCCCCAGTGTGCGGGTTCTGCATACAAAGGATCAACAATTACGATTCAGTTAGCATGGCGTAGTAAAGAAAGTGTGTGTGGAGAAAGTTCTGATTCAGATATATGCATATTTAATACAAGGGTTGAGTTATGAAAGCTTTTGAAGTTGATTATCAATATGGTTTGTCGATGGTTGAGCTGTTAGTTGCTTTAGCTGTCAGTAGTTTTTTGATTTTAGGAATCACTCAGGTTTATATTGATAATAAGCGTAGCTATATGTTTCAGCAAAGCCAGTCTAATAACCAAGAAAATACACGCTTTGCTGAGCTGACTTTAAATACCTTGATTAATAAAGCAGGTTATCGTCGCGCACCTGACCAGCTTATTGAGGACGCATTTCCTAAATCTACATCTACAGATGATTGTGAGGTATTTATTGAGGGCGCAGCAGTCGCAGCTTTTAAACCTAAATCAGGGACTAAAGAAATAGGTTTCTGTATCCGTTATCAGCCAGCATCATCAACTGATTTCGACTGTCAAGGTAATACAGTGAAAACGGTAGCGAGAACTAATATTGATAAGCCATTTATTAAAACAGCACAAGAAGAGCTCGTTACTTTAGCTATTAAGTTTGTACCTAATGCAGACCTTGTAAAAGGATCCCTGCAGTGTAAAAACCTAACGGGTACAGCTCCTGCTTTTGAGGAGTTAATTGATGGGGTTGCAGATATAAACTTTCAGTACGCAACAAGTGAAGGTGATCTTTTTGAGAGAAAACTAAAAAATAATCCCTGGAGCACCAATCCTACAGGGCTCGTTCGTGCTGTTCGCTATTCCATATTGCTCACGAGCCGTGCAAATCAACGTGACGGTGAGTCGGTGATTTATAATGATTGGGTGAATGCAGTATCTGATACAACGAATAAAGCACGAATCCAAGCGGGTGATAATCAGCGTGTATATCAGCTTGCTGGAAGTACACAAACTCTAAGGAATATGATGCCATGAGAAACTTTAAAGCATCTCGACAGCAGCAAGGTGCAGTGCTTGTGATTGCACTGGTTATGCTGCTGGTACTAACAGTGCTTGCAGTAGGTAATATGCGTGGAGTCGTCTTGGAGTCACGTATTACAGCGACTCGTGCAGAGACACAGCGTTTATATGATGTGGCTGATGCTGCATTACGCGAAGGTGAATTTCGCTTTTATGGGCCAGCTAATTTGCGCGATAAGTTAGAGCATGTTTCAGATAACTGCAAAGCCAGTAACAAATTAAAAGAAAATGGTTTTAATAAGCCATGTTTGCTAGAGGAAATAAATGATACCGAAAACTTAAAACTCTTTTTTAATAATCCTATTAGTTATTTAGGGAGCTCAACTAGTGTATCAAGCCCCAGTGTACTGAACTGGATGCCATACCGGGGGTTGGATGCTAAAAATATTTACGCTGCTGATAGTAAACGTAACTCTTTTTGGAATACATATCTTATTTCCGCTAGCGCGGACGAAAGTGAAGCATTAAATGTTGAGTATGGCGCACGATTAGAAGGTCGCGGTACATATTATTACTTGGTGAATGGGCAGGCTAATGATGAGTTAGTTGTCCAGTCAACGACTGCAAACATTTATGTTGGCCTAAATAATTGAGGGAACCAGCTATGAAATACTTAACTATTTTTCAGAGCATGAGCAAGACAGTATGTTCAACATTATTGTGTGCTGGTGTTCTGAGTGCTTCATTTTCAGCGCAGGCTGCTGACCCTATGTCAGCAGAGGTTATCTCCCCTTGGCAGGCGCCTCTGTCCTTAACATTGGGTGTTGCGCCTAACTTGTTAGTCACTCTGGATGACTCAGGGTCGATGGTGCGAGACTATGCTCCAGATTTACTTAATTGGAATGATGTTGTTTCTGAAGCCTTTCGATCCAATGCATTTAACTCAATGTATTATAATCCTGAAACGACCTATGTTATTCCTAAACAGTTTGTATTTGAAAACAATCAGATAGTGGCTAAGGCGACTTACACAACAACTTTTGCTAAAGCAAAAAAAGATGGTTTTTTAAGTAGCTCTGGTACTGTCAATCTGGCTAATGAGGGTGCATATTATTATAATTATGAACCTGAATTGAGTTGTCCAGTTAGTCCTCAGAAGTCTAGAGATGACAACCCTCGGTGCTGGAAGACAGAAACAAAAAAGGAGTGTACAGGCCCGTGGTACAATCAGGTTTGTAAAGATGTAACTACGCATCAATATATATCATTTAGTTGTCCTATTGGGCCAGCAATTAACGATAAGAGATGCTATGAGAAGACGAATATCGAAACACAAGCAGAAAAGCAGAATTTTGCTAATTGGTATTCATTTTATAGAACACGAAAGTTAGCAACACAATCCGCTGCAATTCTAGCTTTCTCAACCATGCCAGATAATGTGCGTTTGACTTGGGGGGCTTTACAAAAGTGCCACTTAGGCGACGAAAGTGCTCAAAAAACATGCAATAACAAAATGGCTGAGTTTACTAAACAGCATCGTGCTAACTTTTTTAATTGGATAGAAACGTTTACCGTAAATGGTGGTACGCCTTTGCACGAAGCGATGCATCGTGCGGGTGACTTTCTGATGAATAAAGATACCGATGAATCTGTTTGTCGGGCTAGCTACCATGTCTTAATGACAGATGGTATGTGGAATGGTAGAACAGCCTCTAGCCATAAAGATGATGCTGATAGTACTGCTATAGCAAAGCTGCCTGATGGTCAGCCTTATGCACCGAGAGTACCATTTAGTGATGGTCATAAAGATACTTGGACTACAGACAATACAAGCTACATTAGTAGCTATTCAACCGGAAGAACTCTTGCTGACTCTGCATTTTATTATTGGGCAACTGATTTACGACCAAAGCTTGATAATAAAATAGTTCCTTATATGCCGCAGAAAAAGGGTAATGATACTGATAACTATTGGGATCCTCGTAACAACCCCGCGACTTGGCAGCATATGGTTAACTTTACAGTTGGCTTAGGCCTGTCGAATGCCTTAGTTAAGGATACGGCACCAACATGGGATAGTACTGTAGAGAATCCAACTTATGCCAATATGGACGAGCTGTTAAGCATGGGGCCGTCCGGCAAAAAATGGCCATCGGTGCGTAACGATAACGTCCACTTGAATAATTCTAGGCCTTATGTTGATCAAAGTAGTCCAGATAACGTTTATGACCTGTGGCATGCGGCAATTAACTCACGTGGTGAGTTCTTTAGTGCTGATAGTCCGGATACATTGGTGGCTGCTTTTAAAACTATTCTAGAGAGAATCAGTGGTCGCAGTACGACCGGTTCCAGTCCTACAGTTAACTCTGGTGTTGGTGACGATGGTACGGGTTATGCGTTCCAAGCCTCTTATGATGCAGATAAAAACTGGTCTGGCAACTTAACTGCAGTTAAAAAAACATTAGGTAGTAACGACACTGTGACTTCAGCTTCGGCTTGGCCTAATGGAGATGCCGGTACGCAGCTCGGATTAAAAGCCCCTGCTAGCCGTAATATTAAAATGGCTGTTATAAAAAATGGAAAACTTCAATTAGAAGAATTTAAATGGGAAAACTTAAGTACTGCGCAAAAAGGGTATTTAAATACTGATCCTGATAAACCTAATAATCCAGCAGCAAATGGAGAGTTGCGTGTTGAGTTTTTGCGTGGTGATCGTAGTGAAGAAGGTAAAACGCTTGGGCGCGTGCGCACATCAGTATTAGGCGATATTGTTAACTCTAAGCCGGTTACAGTGCGCGGTGCACGCTACTTGATTGAGCAAGCTAATCGTATTGAGGGCACTACCTCATATAAAACATTTGTAACTGCGCAAAGTAGCAAAACACCCATGGTCTATGTTGGTGCAAACGACGGCATGCTGCATGGTTTTAATGCGAATACAGGCGAAGAAACTTTTGCCTTTGTGCCGACTGCTGTATTTGGCAATTTGAATAAACTTACTTCGAAAATATATGGTGAAGCTCAGCACCAGTTTTTCGTTGATGGTTCGCCTGTCGTGGCTGATGTGTATATCAATCAGCAATGGCGTACAGTCTTGGTCGGTACACTGGGTGCTGGCGGCAAAGGTATGTTTGCTTTGGATGTAACTGATCCAAGCGATATTAAATTATTGTGGGAGTTTAACGAAGATAAATTAGCAGAAAAAGCTGCCAATCTAGGTTACACCTTCGCACAGCCAACCATTGCACGCTTACATAATGGTAAATGGGCGGCTGTGGTCGGCAATGGATACTCTGCAAATAATAGTGGTACTGGCACAGCAGCTTTACTCATTATTGATATGGAAACTGGTGAGCTGACTAAAGATCTTGTTGTTCATGGCACTGAAGGTGTGGCTAATGGCATGTCCACTCCTAAGCTGGCGGATATCAACGGTGATGGTATTGCTGATTATGCCTATGCTGGGGACTTGCAAGGCAATGTGTGGCGCTTCGATTTGGCACCAGATAATAAAGACGCAAGTAATCCGTTCATGCGCAAAACAACGATAGGAGCTAACGAAAAAGTTGATTTTCAGGTTTCTTTTGGAAACGATGGTACTGTTCCGTTATTTAGCGCTGTAACTAAAGTTGGTAACAAAAATATTTCCCAGCCAATTACTGCCGCACCTTCTATAGTGCGTCACCCAACAGGTAATGGCTATATTATTGTTGTTGGTACTGGTCGTTATTACATCCAGACCGATAAAGAGGGCTTAAAAGAGTCAAGTCAGTCTCTGTATGGTATTTGGGATCCAACCACTAAAGTAGCGCGCTCAACAGATAAGAGTGGTTTTCCAGTTGAATCTCCGACTCGGGAGCATCTGCATGCGCAAGTAATGGAGTCAACAATCATTACTGCGGAAAATGGGAAGCCTGCTCGTCAATTAAGTAATAATCCTGTGCCTTGGGCTGAAAAATCAATATCAAGCTGGGTTACTAGTAAGAAAAATGAGAAGCTAAAAGTGGGCTGGTACTTTGACTTAGTTTTAAATAAAGAAATGATTGTTGCTGATATGGTGCAGTTCGGGAAAACATTGTATTTCCAGTCATTATTACCAGATGCTGATCCATGTGCTGCTGGTGTCGAAAACTGGTCTTATGCTATCGATCCTGCAACAGGTGGCAGTACTTCATTTCACGCTTGGACTGATTATCGAGTTAAAGATGATGCGAATTCGATTTTCACTGCTGTAAAAATGGGCGGTGAAGGCGGCTTAAGCATCGGTCAGCGTCCTGATTCAAAGTTTGAGTTGTGCACAGGTGCAGAGTGTAATGAAATAACGCCTGATCCTGCGAGTATAGGTCGCCAAAGTTGGCGAGTGATTGATGGGTTGTAATTTCATTACTGCAATATAGTTAAACAATAATTTTAATCTAGGAGCGCAGTGGTGAAAATAGTTCAGAAAGGTTTTACACTTATCGAAGTGATGATTGTTGTTGCTATTATTGGAATTCTGGCAGCCATTGCCTACCCCAGTTATGACGAATACGTAAAGCGTGGTAATCGAACGGAAGGACAAGCGTTTTTAAGTGATGTGGCGGCGCGGCAAGAGCGTTATTTTTCGCAGAATAATGTTTATGTAACCAAGGATACTGATATCTCTAAGTTAGGGTTGTCTAGTGCTGGCTCACCAACCGGAAAGTACAGCTTAACTGTGGGGACAGGCGGTGGTGGTTACACATTGACCGTAGCAAATAATTTTAAGGATACAAAATGCGGGAGTTTAACTTTAAACGCGCGTGGGGAAAGAGGTGCAGGAGGCTCTGTCGCTGAGTGCTGGCGCTAATCAGAGCAAACACTTCTAACATTCTATGCTGAAGTGGTAAACACAATTAACACCACCTAAACTGGCGCACTTCCTGCGCCAGTTTCACATCTGTACCAAACAAACCCTACTCCGGCACCACCACCTCCCCGTCATGCCCTTTCCCTGCATAGGCGTCTAAAATTTTCTCCCGCAACGCTGCTTTTGCGCCAGTCTCGCCATGGATCAAACGCACCTGCTGCGGCCATTTGCGCATGCCGGTGATAAAGCGCACGAGGCTGGCTTGATCAGCGTGGGCGGAGTAGCCGCCGAGGGTGGTGATTTCGGCGCGGATGTCGATGCGTTTGTGGTTGATGTCCACATAACCACCGCGAGGGCCGTATTTGCGGATTTGGTTGCCCAGTGTGCCTTGCGCCTGATAGCCGACAAACAGCACATTGTGGCGTGGCTCATCGAGCATGGCTTCGAGATAGTTGACGATGCGGCCACCGCTGCACATGCCGCCGCCCGCAATAACAATGGCCGGACGTTTACTTTCCGCTAAGTGCTGCACCATGCGCTGATGGTCGCGATGATCGTCAACGGTAATCAATTGTTTAAAAGCCAGAGGGTTGCGACCTTTATTGATCCGCTGTTGCGCTTCTTTGTCCCAGAAACTCTGCAGTTCGCTATAGACCTGAGTAAAGCGACTGGCTAAGGGCGAGTCTAAAATAATCGGAATGTCCTGCCAGGTGCTGCTGTGGGCGTGCGTTGACTGCTCATTTAACATTTGTGCGCTGCTGGTCAGGCAGGTTTGGCAGCGATTGCGGTGGATAATGTCTTCCAGTTCATAAAGAATCTCTTGCGTGCGACCGATGCTAAATGCCGGAATCAATACTGTTCCTTGGTCGCGCAAGGCATGTTCAATCACCGTTTGCAGGCGCTGGCGACGGTCGCGGCGGCTGTCATGCTTACGGTCGCCATAGGTGCTTTCTAGAATAACCATATCAGCACGGTAAGCGGGTTTGGGGGCTGAAAGAATTGGTGCGTAGGGCGCGCCTAAGTCACCAGAAAAAATAACACGCTGCTTGGCTTTGTGCATGGGTTGCTGAATCTCTAGCTCCACATAGGCCGAGCCCAGAATATGCCCAGCGCGTTGCAGGCGAATATTGACCATCGGCTGCGGCGCTTTGAGCAGCGGTAGCCACTTATTGTAGGGCAGGGCAATGATGCGGCTGGCGACCAATTTAATGTACTGCTCAACCAAGTGTTGGTCACGGCTCACGCCAATTTTAAATGCATCTTCCAGCACAATCGGCAGCAGCTTGGCGGATGGCTCGCTACAAATAATCGGCCCCTTAAAGCCTGCGGCCAAAAGGTAAGGAATGCGCCCCACATGGTCGATGTGCACGTGGGTGACAATCAGCGCTCTAACAGTGGAAATATCAAACTCAATATTGAGTTGTTCGCTACTGGCACGGCCTTCGGGCGATGTCTCTGCGCCCTGAAATAAACCGCAATCCACTAAAAAGCTGTTGTCTGGATCAATAAAAATTTGATGACAGGAACCCGTGACGCCATTTTTCGCGCCATGGTGCACAACCTTGGGTAATTCTTGCATGAGCGTACCTAAATCTTATTGTTAGGCGTTCATTAAAGCTGGCAGCAGATAAAAGGCAAATCCAAAGGCACAAACTGTGAGCTGTTCGCCAAGTGGCGGGCTGTTTTGGCCCCAGCGGGGAGCGGTGATAGCTTGAGAGTGCTTGTTGTTTTTGGTAGTTAACGCTGTACCGGCGTGTGCTTGTAGCTTTGAGCATAAAGCTCTGCGTCTGCTATTTGGACTATTCTTGATGCGCAGTATGCAGTTTGCTGGGCTAACAGTTAAACTGTGTGCATATTTAAACCTGCAAGGTATGTGCAATGCGTAAGCCTTATTTTATTCTTCCTGCGCCACTGGTGTATGTTGCTTTTTTCTTGTTGGCTTGGGCGTTAAGCAGTATTTGGCCGTGGCCTCTGCCTGAGAATCCATGGACGTTATTTTTGGGATGGATGGCCATTGATGCCAGTGTGCTGTTGATGTTATGGACGGCGTGGTTGATGTTGTGGCGTAAGACGACGCTCAACCCTTACGGTAAACCGCAGCAGCTGCTCACTGAAGGCCCGTTTCGGGTGACGCGTAACCCTATTTATGTTGCTGATACGCTGTTTTATATGGGCGTGGCTTTGTTGTTTGCTGATGCCTGGGTTTGGTTGTTTTTGCCGGTGGTGTTGATTGCTGTGAGTTTTGGGGTAATTCGTCATGAAGAGCGCTTGCTGATGCAGCACTTTGGTGATGACTACCGTGACTATATGAATAAAGTCCGTCGCTGGCTTTGATGTGTGCCAAGCTGGTAGCTGCTGGCATCTGCGGCGTTATTAATGGATCGATATTGGTTAATTTGGAGGCGAGTGTACTGTGAAAAAAGCTTCTTCTTTTGCTGCTTTAAGTGGTTTGGTTTACTCAACCGATAGCGGTCGACACTGCCCTGAATGCGAACAGCCTGAAGCAGAATGTGTCTGTGCTGAGCAGATCCTTAATGAGGGTGATGGCGTTGCCCGTGTACGCCGGGAAAGCAAAGGCCGCGGCGGTAAAACGGTAACGACTATTCAGGGATTATGCTTAACGGCTAGCGAGTTAAAAGACCTCACCGCTGTCCTGAAAAAACGTTGCGGTTGCGGCGGCTCACTTAAAGATGGCGTGATAGAAATTCAAGGCGATCAAGTGGAGCTGTTGCTAGTAGAGCTACGCAAACGCGGCTTTGCTGCCAAACAGGCTGGGGGCTAGTTTTACTGCGTCTCTGCGAGGAGCCGTAGCGGCGCGACTCTCAATGTCTCTGCGAGGCCTTTAGGCCGTGGCAGTCCATGGTTAAGTACAGCGCTGTGTTCAGAATGGATTGCTTCGCTGCGCTCGCAAATACGGCTGAGTATTACTCCTCAAATACAGCAGCAATGGTTTCGGCAAAGAGCACACGCTCGGTCCAGAGTGTCAATTCAGCTTCTTCGGCTTGCAGCAAAC
>CAZEZR010000067.1:0-15798 GCA_964516465.1 uncultured Thiopseudomonas sp.
GCATAAGCATGAAAGCCTTTACTCAACATCAGGGTTTAGTTGCTCCGTTGGATCGTGCCAACGTAGATACTGACCAGATTATTCCAAAGCAGTTTTTAAAATCCATTGCGCGCACCGGCTTTGGTGAGAACTTATTTGATGAGTGGCGCTACTTGGATGAAGGCCAGCCTGGTATGGACAACAGCAAGCGTCCTATTAATACTGAGTTTGTCTTGAATCAGCCACGTTACCAAGGTGCCAGTGTCTTGCTGGCGCAAGAAAACTTTGGTTGCGGCTCCAGTCGTGAACATGCGCCTTGGGCGTTAGAAGAGTATGGCTTTCGCGCGATTATTGCGCCAAGCTTTGCTGATATTTTCTATAACAACAGTTTTAAAAATGGTTTGTTACCCATTGTGTTAACCGCTGCTGAAGTCAATGAGCTGTTTGCTCAGGCTGAAGCTGTGGAAGGCTATGAGCTGACCATTGATTTGGCTGAGCAAACTGTCACCCGCCCAGATGGTGTGCAATATAGCTTTGAAGTGGATGCGTTCCGTAAGCATTGCTTGCTCAACGGTTTGGATGATATTGGTCTGACCTTGCAAGATGCTGAGCTGATTCGTGAGTTTGAAGTGGGTTATAAAAAAGCCAATCCATGGCTGTTTGACGCCCTTTAATTTAACCAAGTGCGCCATGCTGCTGAATCAGCGTGGCGCTGAGTATTGAACATGTCGAAAAAGATTCTTGTATTTCCTGGTGACGGTATTGGCCCAGAAATCACCCGCGAAGCGGTTAAAGTATTAGAGCTGGCCAATGAAAAGTTTAACTTAGGCTTTGAGTTGCTTGAGGGTGAGTTAGGTGGCGCAGCCATTGATAAGCATGGGGTGCCTTTAGCCGATTCAACTTTAGCCTTAGCCCGTGAGGTGGATGCAATTCTGCTGGGCGCGGTGGGTGGTCCTCAGTGGGATAATCTGGATCGCGCCATTCGACCTGAACGTGGTTTATTAAAAATCCGTTCAGAGCTGGGTTTATTTGGCAATCTACGTCCCGCCATTTTGTACCCGCAGCTGGCAGAAGCATCAACCTTGAAGCCGGAAGTGGTCTCGGGTTTAGATATTCTGATTGTCCGTGAGCTCACCGGTGGTATTTATTTCGGCAGCCCACGTGAAACTGTGATTTTAGAAAATGGCGAACGCATGGCTTATGACACACTGCCGTACAGCGAAAGCGAAATCCGCCGGATTGCTAAAGTTGGTTTTGATATGGCCCGCTTGCGCAATAAAAAGCTGTGTTCAGTGGATAAAGCCAACGTTTTGGAGTCCAGCCGTTTGTGGCGCGAAGTGGTCGTAGAAGTTGCCAAGGATTATCCGGATGTTGAACTGAGTCACTTGTATGTGGATAACGCAGCCATGCAGTTGGTGCGTGCACCCAAGCAGTTTGATGTGATTGTCACAGAAAATATGTTTGGTGATATTCTATCGGATCAAGCTTCAATGCTGACCGGTTCCATTGGTATGCTGCCATCAGCCTCTTTGGACTCCAATAACAAAGGTATGTATGAGCCATGTCATGGTTCAGCGCCTGATATTGCTGGGCAAAACTTGGCCAATCCCTTGGCGACAATCTTGTCTGTATCGATGATGCTGCGTTATAGCTTCAATGAACTTGCAGCCGCAGATGCTATCGAACAAGCAGTGAGCGATGTGCTGGATCAAGGTCTGCGCACCGGTGATATTTTCTCCCCCGGTATGCGTAAAGTGGGTACAGATGAAATGGGCGATGCGGTAGTCGCAGCACTTGCTAAACTGTAAGATGAGTCAATTCAATCTATCCGTCATGGGCTTGAAGCTGAATGTTTGTGGCGGAAGTTAACTAACAATAGGTGTAGTCATAATGAAACGTGTAGGTCTGATTGGTTGGCGCGGCATGGTGGGCTCAGTGCTGATGCAGCGCATGCTCGAAGAACAGGATTTCGATTTAATTGATCCGGTGTTCTTTACCACCTCCAACGTAGGCGGAGAAGGGCCTGCCATTGGTAAAGATATTCCAACGCTAAAAGATGCTTATGATATTAATGAGCTTAAAGCGCTGGATGTCATCTTGACCTGTCAAGGCAGTGACTACACCGATGCGGTGTACCCTAAATTGCGTGAAGCAGGTTGGGAGGGTTACTGGATTGATGCGGCTTCTGCCTTGCGCATGAAGGATCACTCAATGATTGTGCTGGACCCAGTCAACCGCAAAGGTATTGATCAAGCGCTGGAAAATGGCGTTAAAGATTATGTTGGCGGTAACTGCACCGTCAGCCTGATGCTCATGGGGCTCGGTGGTTTGTTTGAAGCTGGCGTCGTTGAGTGGATGAGTGCCATGACTTACCAAGCAGCCAGTGGTTCAGGTGCGCAAAATATGCGTGAACTGATTCGCCAAATGGGCGGCATTCATGACTCTGTAGCCAGTGAGTTGCAGGATCCAGCCAGCGCAATTTTAGATATCGATCGTAAAGTGGCCGAATATCAGCGCAGCGATACAATTCCTACGGATCACTTTGGTGTGCCCTTGGCTGGCAGCTTAATTCCGTGGATTGACAGTGCCTTACCCAATGGCCAAAGCCGTGAAGAGTGGAAAGCACAAGCCGAAACCAACAAAGTTCTGGGTCTGTATAAAAACCCAATTAATATTGATGGTATCTGCGTGCGGATTGGCGCGATGCGCTGTCACAGTCAAGCATTGACCATCAAGCTGAATAAAGATGTGCCGTTAGCTGAGATCGAAAATATGATCAGCCAGCATAATCCTTGGGTGCGCTTAATTCCCAATGATCGTGAAAGAACCATGCGTGAGTTAACCCCAACTGCCGTCACTGGTACTCTGGATATTCCAGTGGGCCGTTTGCGTAAGCTGAATATGGGTTCCCATTACCTGGGTGCTTTCACTGTTGGCGACCAATTGTTATGGGGTGCAGCGGAGCCTTTACGCAGAATGTTACGCATCTTGCTTGAGCGCTAATTAGCCGGCTGGGTGTTTCGGTTGTAGCACGGTGTTTAGTCTGACTGCAGTATGATTTTATTGTAGGTCGGTCTTTAGGCCGACAAATCCAACTAGCTTGCACGATGCTAGTGTTTGGATTGTTATTGGGGCGTTAATAACGCCCTTGGCGGTCTCGGACCGCGACCTACAACTGTATCTGGTCTGTTAGGCTGGCAGCTTATGTAGGCTCGTGCCTTCAGGCCGATACGTGTAGCAGGCTTGCACAGTGCTGGTGTTTTCGGCGCCGTTGTTGGACGTTGATCAGCCTTTGTCGGGCTCAAGCCGCGATCTATAATTGCTCTAGTCTGTAGCGTGCATTGGCAAACTGCATGATTGGGTTTAGATCGCGCCAAAGTCTGACTGTGGTAGAGCCTTAGGTCGCTTCAATGTAGGTCGGTCTTCAGGCCGACAAATCTACCAAGTTTGCACGGTAGTGTAGCTCGTGCCTTTAGGCCGACACATCACTCCGCTAGGGAAGTTATGTCGATTAAATTAATGCCAGCGGCAGATGAAGAAGCGAGTCCTGGCGTTTTTAGAATTGCACTGGGCGTTGAATACAAAGGTTCTAACTACCATGGCTTCCAGTTGCAGGCCGCAGGAACAGCAAGTATTCAAGGTCACTTAGAAGAGGCGCTGCGGCGGGTTAATGCCGATATTCCGGTGCGTTTAAGCTGTGCCGGTCGCACCGATGCCATGGTGCATGCCTGTGGTCAGGTGGTGCATTTTGACACGCCCATTGAACGCTCCATGCGCGCATGGGTGATGGGTGCTAACCGTTACTTACCTAAAGATATCAGCGTGGTCTGGGCACAAGTGATGCCCGCCAACTTCCATTCCCGTTTTAGTGCCATTGCACGACGTTATCGCTATGTTATCTACAGTGATGAGGTGCGCCCAGCACATTTAGCCGAAGAGGTCACTTGGACTCATCGGGCGCTGGATATTGAAAAAATGCGCAGTGCAGCGCAATGCTTTGTCGGCACCCATGACTTTAATGCCTTGCGTGCCAGTGGTTGCCAAGCACATTCTCCAGTGCGCACCATTCATCATTTACAGCTGCTTGAATTTGGCAAACTGATTATTATTGATGTGCGCGCCAATGCTTTTTTGCATCATATGGTACGTAACTTAGCTGGGGTACTGATAATGATTGGCGCCGGTGATCGACCAGTGAGTTGGGCGCAAGAGGTCTTGGTCAGTTGTGACCGTAAGGCTGCTGGTGTGACGGCCGCCCCTCACGGTCTCTATATGGTACAAGTTGAATACCCAGAGCAATTTGTTTTGCCTAAGCGCTATCTGGGACCGCATTTTTTATCAGGCTTGCCTGACCCTTTGCCAGCCTATACATGGAGTGAGCGTGCGAGTACGAACTAAAATATGCGGCATTACCCGCGTAGACGATGCCTTAGCTGCTGCTGATGCAGGGGTTGATGCGATTGGTTTGGTGTTTTATGCCAACAGCCCACGTGCAGTCAGTGTCGCGCAAGCAGAAAAAATTCTGGCTGCTTTACCGCCATTTGTCAGTACGGTGGGGTTATTTGTCAATGCGCCCCGGGCTGAAATCAATGCCATATTGGCTGAGTTGCCTTTGGATGTGCTGCAGTTTCATGGTGATGAAACACCTGCAGAGTGTGAGGGGTTTTCGCGGCCATACTTTCGCGCCTTGCGCATGCAGCCTGGTGTGGATATTGCCCAAGCGGCTGCGCAATATACCAATGCTCAAGGGATTTTGTTGGATGCTTGGGTGCCTGGGGTGCATGGCGGTACTGGGAAGCGTTTTGATTGGCAACAGATTCCAGCTGGCTTAGCCAAACCGCTAATTCTCGCCGGCGGTTTAAATGCGGATAATGCCGCGCTGGCCATGCAACAAGTACACCCTTGGGCTTTAGATGTTAGCGGCGGTGTTGAGTCCAGCCGAGGTGTTAAAGACGCAGATAAAATGCGTGAATTCTTATATGCTGTGCAAATAGAAAATGCACGGCGATGTGACGGGGCTCAGTAAGCTGCCGTCAGTATCCTAATCATTCAATAAATACTATAGCGGCCCAGTGCGCTGGCGCTGGCGCTAGGTGGAGTAGTCAGCTGATGAACAACTGGTTAGTAGATAAACTAATTCCTTCAATTATGCGCTCTGATTCAAAGAAAGGTTCGGTGCCAGAAGGTGTCTGGCATAAGTGTCCATCGTGTGAGGCTGCTCTCTATAAACCAGAGTTAGAAAAAACCTTAGAGGTCTGTCCAAAGTGTGACTATCACATGCGCATCAACGCTCGCACCCGTTTAGATATTTTTCTTGATAAAGAAGGCCGCGAAGAGATTGGCGCAGATCTTGAACCAGTGGATCGGATTAAATTCCGTGACAGTAAGCGCTATCGAGATCGCCTCAGTGCTGCGCAAAAAGAGACCGGTGAAAAAGATGCTTTGGTGGCTTTGAGCGGCACTCTGGAAGGCATGCCGGTGGTGGCTGCGGCATTTGAGTTCAATTTTATGGGTGGCTCAATGGGTGCTATTGTCGGCGAGCGTTTTGTCCAAGCAGCCAATCTTGCCCTAGAACAACGTTGTCCGCTGATTTGTTTCTCTGCATCAGGCGGCGCACGGATGCAAGAAGCGTTAATTTCTTTAATGCAAATGGCCAAGACCTCAGCGGTGATTGCCCGCTTGCGCGAAGAGGGCATCCCGTATGTCTCAGTATTGACCGACCCTGTGTATGGTGGCGTCTCAGCCAGTTTAGCCATGTTGGGTGATCTTAATATTGCTGAGCCTAAAGCTCTGATTGGCTTTGCCGGCCCCCGGGTGATTGAGCAAACCGTGCGTGAAAAGCTGCCTGAAGGTTTCCAGCGCAGTGAGTTTTTATTAGAGCACGGTGCGATTGATATGATTATTCCGCGCAATGAGTTGCGTCCACGGGTGGCCAGTATTTTGCGTCAACTGATGAATGTACCCACAGAGCCTGAAGTCGTGCTGGAAGAGGAAGTGGAGCTTGTCGCAACGGATGCCGCAGTGGAAGAGCAAGTTGAGGCAGAATTACCTAGCAGTCCAACAACGAAGGCATAATGTATGACAACGCGTAATCTTGAACAGTGGCTGAGTTATTTAGAACAGCTGCACCCAACTGAAATTGATCTGGGTTTAGCCCGGGTCAAAGAGGTTGCGCAACGTTTAAGCTTACCGCGTATAGCCGATAAAATCGTTAGCGTAACTGGCACCAATGGTAAAGGTTCGACCTGCGCTTTTTTAGCCAGTTTAGCCGCAGAGCAGGGCTTACAGGTTGGCGTGTACAGCTCACCTCATTTGCTGCGCTATAACGAGCGAGTGCGGATTAATGGTCAGGACGTTACTGATCAGCAGTTATGCGAGGCATTTAGTGCGGTAGAGCAGGCCCGTGGTGAAACCAGTTTGACCTATTTTGAAATGGGTACGCTGGCAGCCTTTTGGTTGTTTGCTCAAGCCAAGCTGGATCTGGTGATTCTTGAGGTCGGTTTAGGTGGCCGTTTAGATGCAGTCAATATTCTTGCAGCTGATGTGGCGGTAATTACCAATATTGGCTTGGATCACCATGATTGGCTCGGTGACAGTCGCGATTCAGTGGCCTATGAAAAAGCTGGCATCTTCCGCACTGGGCAGCCAGCGGTATGCGCTGATCTTGATCCGCCAGAGCCTATTCTGACCCAAGCTGCATTACTAAACACACCGCTTTTGCTCCGTGGCCGCGACTTTGATTTAGCTGTGTCTGAGCACCAATGGCATTGGCGTGGTCTTGATCTGCAAGGGCGGCCGCTGCAATTGCAGAATATCCCATTGCTGGCGCTACCCATTGAAAATGCTGCGCTGGCCTTGCAAGTGTATGTCTTACTTGATTTGCCTTGGCAGACCGATCGGCTGCTCGATGGCTTGAGTAAAGCGCATATTGCAGGGCGCTTACAAGAGGTTAATCTGCAGTGGCAAGGGCGCTCGCTGCGCATGCTACTGGATGTTGCACATAATCCCCATGCGGCCAGTTATCTGGCCAAGCGACTTGATTCGCAGCCGATTCAAGGTCGTCGTCTTGCTGTGTTAGGAATGTTAGACGATAAAGATGTGTCCGGCGTATTGACGGCGATGCAGGCGCAGATAAGCACTTGGGCGGTAGCTACTTTACCCAGTCCGCGCAGCTATCAGGCAGAGCAGTTAGCGGCAAGCTTAACCGCGCAGGGTGCCCAAGTAGCAACCTATCCAAACATTGCTCAAGCCATAGAGGCGCAGTGTGCGGCTGCCAGTGCAGAAGATCAGATTATTGTTTTTGGTTCCTTTTTTACCGCTGCTGAAGGCTTAAAGTGGTTGGTTGACAAGGTGTAATATCAGCAAACTCTTGGCTTGAAGACAAAGATTGTAAAATGGCTGTGCCTGTGGTGTAGTGTGTGCTTGCAAGTTGGTTTTATTTTTATGGAATTGATGGGACGGTATTGCTATGGTTGCAACAGAAAGTAAGTTTAAGCAACGCCTTGTAGGTGTGTTGATTTTGATTGCTTTGGCAGTGATTTTTTTGCCAATGTTGTTTAAAAAATATGCGCCAACTGAAGTCATCACTGTGGAGCCACTGACGATGCCGGAAACACCAGCTGTACCAGAGTTTCCAGCTGGAGAGGTTGCGGTGCCTGAGCCAGTGATTGATGAAACCTATGAGTTGGTTGAGGACACGCGAGCGGCCCATGAGTCAGCACCAACTAGCAGCATTCCCGAAGCTTCTAAGCCCGTTAGAGTAGAAGTCATTGAAGAAGAGGTCGAGTTAGCACCTGCCGTGGCAGCCAAACCTGCTCCAGCCAAGCCAGCTCCAGCCAAGCCTGCACCCACTAAACCCGTTACTGCAAAACCAGCACAAAAAGCAGCTGCACCCGGCCTTGATAAAAACAACTTGCCAGTGTCCTGGTCAGTGCAAATAGCCAGTCTCACCAATAAAGCCAATGCCGAAGCGTTACGTGATTCGTTCCGTAAGAAACAGTACAACGCTTATGTGCGCAGCAGTGGTGGTACCCATCGCGTGTTGATTGGTCCTTTGGTCAAAGATGCAGAAGCACGTGCGCTGTGTAAAAGTCTAAAGGCCCGTGAAAAGCAAGATTGTTTTGTTGTTCGTTATGAACCTTAAAGACAGCATAAACACTAAAACAGCAACAAGCGCTTATCAGCATTGGCTGGCTCTGTTAAAATGGTTTTTTTACAGAGCGGAATAATTCCTAGTGTCGTTCAATTGGGTTGATGCCCTTATTCTTGGCGTAATAGCCATTTCAGCGCTTATCAGTTTAAGCCGCGGTTTTATTAAAGAAGCGCTGTCGTTAGTGACTTGGATTGTGGCGGGTGTCATTGCTTGGATGTTTGGCGGCAGCTTAGCCCATCATTTTGAGCCCTATATCGATACGCCATCAGTACGCATTATTGCCGCTTGTACGCTTTTGTTTGTGGTGACCTTACTGATTGGCGCCTTAATTAACTTTTTATTAGCACAACTGGTTCGAGCAACTGGCTTAACCGGCACTGACCGTTTATTGGGTGTGGTGTTTGGTGCAGCTCGTGGTTTGCTGCTCATTGTGGTTTTAGTTGGATTGTTAAGTTTAGCACCGGTTCAGCATGACAGCTGGTGGCAGCAGTCCACGCTAATTCCACATTTTCTATTGATCGCTGACTGGTCAAAAAACCTTATTTTAGGTTTATCTGGTGAGTGGATTTCGACAACTCAAAATGCACAGCGTTGATGAGCAAGCTAGACCGTTACTGCTCAGGTAATAGTCTTTAATTAGAATGACATAGCAGGGGTCGCGTTACATGTGTGGCATTGTCGGTATTGTTGGCAAATCTAACATTAATCAAGCGCTGTATGACGCGCTTACCGTACTTCAACATCGTGGCCAAGATGCCGCAGGAATGGTGACATCGAAGGATGGGCGCTTATTTTTGCGCAAGGATAATGGCTTGGTGCGTGATGTGTTTCGTACCAGACATATGAAGGAACTGGTAGGGCATGTAGGGATTGGTCATATTCGCTATCCCACCGCAGGCAGCTCTAGTAGCGCTGAAGCACAACCATTTTATGTCAATTCGCCCTACGGTATTACCTTGGCGCATAATGGCAACCTGACCAATGTGGAACAGCTGGCTAAAGAAATTTATGAGTCAGACTTGCGCCATATGAATACCAACTCTGATTCTGAGGTGATGCTGAACGTATTTGCCCATGAGCTCAGTCAGCGTGGCAAATTACAACCCACTAAAGAAGACGTGTTTGCCGCGGTCAGCCGTGTGCATGACCGTTGCAGCGGTGGTTATGCGGTGGTTTCAATGATCACCGGTTACGGTGTGTTAGGCTTTCGTGACCCCCATGGTATTCGTCCAATTGTGTTTGGCGAACGTCAGACGGATGACGGCGTTGAGTATATGATTGCGTCAGAAAGCGTGGCGCTGGATGTGCTGGGCTTTACTTTAATCCGCGATTTAGCGCCCGGTGAGGCGGTGTATATTACCGAAGACGGTGAGCTGCATACCCGTCAATGTGCTGAAAACCCTGTGCTTAATCCATGCATTTTTGAACAAGTCTATTTAGCTCGACCGGACTCCATTATTGATGGTGTTTCGGTGTATAAAGCACGTTTACGTATGGGTGAAAAGCTGGCGGATAAAATTCTCCGTGAGCGCCCTGATCACGATATTGATGTGGTTATTCCAATTCCAGACACCAGCCGCACCTCAGCTTTAGAGCTGGCCAATCGCATGGGGATCAAGTACCGTGAAGGTTTTGTGAAAAACCGCTATATTGGACGCACCTTTATTATGCCCGGCCAAGCCGCGCGTAAAAAATCGGTGCGACAAAAACTTAATGCCATTGACCTTGAGTTTCGCGGTAAAAACGTGATGCTGGTGGATGACTCTATTGTTCGCGGCACCACCTGTAAGCAGATTATTCAGATGGCCCGTGAAGCCGGTGCTAAGAAAGTCTATTTCTGTTCCGCAGCACCCGCAGTGCGTTACCAGAATGTCTATGGCATCGATATGCCAAGCATCCATGAACTGATTGCGCACAACCGTACGACTGAGGAAATTGCTCAGCTGATTGGTGCCGACTGGTTGCTGTATCAAGATCTAGACGATTTGGTCGAGTCGGTCAGCGGTGGCAAGGTTAAGATTGATCAATTTGACTGTGCAGTATTTGATGGCAAATATGTCACCGGTGATATTGATGAGCAGTATTTACTGCGCATTGAGCGCGAGCGCAACGATCTTGAGTCGGTTAAGGCTGCCACAGATAGCGATGCGGAAGAAGAAAGCAACGACACTATCGATCTGCATAACAGCTGAGGTTAGTGTTTAACCCTAGGTGCCTGCTGGGCGCCTTGGTGATTATATGAGGCCCAGCTTGCTGAGCTGGGCTCTGTTTATTATTTCAAGTGTATAAGGTGTGCAGGTCATGACAACGGATTGGCAAGCAGGTCGACTCAATAGTGATCTCGATGAAGCAGGTTTTGATACCTTGGCGGTACGGGCTGGACAGTATCGCAGCTTTGAATCTGAGCACAGTGAGGCGATTTTTACCACCTCCAGTTATGTCTTTCGCAGCGCTGCCGATGCAGCAGCTAGCTTTGCCGGTGAGCGTGCCGGTAACGTCTACTCGCGCTATACCAACCCCACAGTGCGCACTTTTGAAGAGCGTTTGGCCGCACTGGAAGGTGCAGAGAAGTGTGTCGCGACTGCTTCAGGGATGTCGGCTATTCTTGCGACGGTGATGAGTCTGTGCAGCATGGGTGACGAGATTCTGGTATCCCGGAGCATTTTTGGCGCCACTGTCAGTTTGTTTGATAAATACTGTACCCGTTTTGGTATCAAAATCACTTACGTGCAGATTGATGATCTTGCGGCGTGGCAAGCAGCCTGCAGTGATAAAACTAAGCTGTTGTTTATTGAGTCACCCTCCAACCCATTAGCCGAACTGGCAGATATTCGCGCATTAAGTGACATTGCCCATGGGGCCGGTGCCTTATTAATGGTGGATAACTGCTTCTGCACTCCAGTCCTGCAAAAACCGCTATCCTTGGGCGCAGATATTGTTATTCATTCCGCGACTAAATACATTGATGGTCAAGGTCGTTGCCTTGGTGGCGCGGTCTTGGGCAGTGCTGAGCTGATGACTGAAGTGGTGGGTTTCTTGCGCACCGCTGGGCCGACTATGAGTCCATTTAATGCATGGGTGTTTCTCAAAGGTTTAGAAACTTTACGCTTGCGTATGCATGCCCACTGCCAAAGTGCCCAGCAGTTGGCTGAATGGCTTGAGCAGCAGCCACAGATTAAGCGAGTCTATTATGCTGGCTTAACCAGCCACCCGCAGCATGAGTTAGCTAAGCAGCAACAAAGTGCTTTTGGTGCAGTGGTTAGTTTTGAGGTTGAAGGCGGTCAAGCAGGTGCATGGCGCTTTATTGATGCGACGCGGATGATTTCGATTACCGCCAATCTGGGTGATACCAAAACCACCATTACCCACCCAAGTACCACCACCCATGGTCGTTTAAAACCAGAAGAGCGGGAAAAAGCAGGGATCCATGACGGTTTAATCCGGGTGGCAGTGGGTTTGGAAGAGCTGGCAGATATTCAGGCAGATTTACAGCGTGGTTTAGCTGCACTCTAAGCAGTTTTTAGTAGAGATAAACAGCTACTCAAGATAAACCAACCCCAACACGTTGCTCTGACTGGTTGGGGTTGTTTATATGCAGTTTTAAAAAGTTTGTTATTGCTGAACTTTAGCTTGTTGGATATGCTGTAAACCCTGTCGATACAGTTGCCACGCTAACAAGCCAGCGGCCACATTCCCCAGTAGTACGCCCATATAGAGACCACTCATGCCGGCCAAGCTGGCGCCGAGCCACAAGGCGGGGAGGTAGCAAACAAATAGGCGCAAGGTTGAAATCCATACCGCGCGCATGGGCATCCCTAACGCATTACACACCGATACCATCAGCATGCATACGCCCAGCGCTGCATAACTGACCGGCACCCACAGCATATAACTCAGCAGATAGATTTCACTATCAGTGTCTGGTGCTAAAGCCGGGGCAATTAGCCCGCGACTGGCCATCCAAAACAGCGCAATAAGCACTTGCAAGCCTATGACAAAACGCACCGCAATTAAGACTAAGCTGTGCACCCGTGCTAATTGCTTAGAGCCAAATAAACGCCCAACCATGGGCGGTAAGGCCATGGTTAACGCCAGTACAATAACAATGGAAAATAACTCTAATCGACTACCAAGGGTCCAGGCAGCAATGGCGGAACCACCAAAGCTCGCCACTAAACGGGTGGCCAGCATTGCAGCGGTGCCAGGCATCAGTTGACTGAGCATCGCCGGTGCGCTGATTTTAGCAATATCAAGCAGGGCCGGACCGGTGGGCAGCTGGTCAGGAGCAAAGCCTATCCATTGGCGCATTAACACGCGCCAGTACATAATTCCAGAGCCTATCAAGCACGCCACGATAGTAGCGTAGGCAGCGCCGGGTAAGCCCCAACCAAAGGTGAAAATAAACAGTGGATCGAGCAGCATATTTAATACACTGGTGACCACCATCATTAAGCCCGGTAAGCGGGTGTCGCCGTTGGCCCGTGAAATACTGTTAGCAAAGTATAAAAAAGCGCCCAACCAAGCGCTGGTCAGCCAAGGCAGCCAGTAGCTTTCCGTGTAGGGCAGTAACTCAGCACTGGCGCCCAGAGCATTGAGTAAGGGCAGCCGCAGCAACCAAATCATTACACATAAAACCAAGGACACGCAGCAACCGGCTAACACCACCAGACCGCCTAAATTCTTCGCCCGCTGCGGATTACCAGCGCCAATGGCACGGGATATCAACGCCGTTGAAGCAATACCAATGCCAATATGAACACCAATCAGCAACTGCTGCAGCGGCAAGGTAAAGCCCATGGCAGCAAGGGGTTGCATGCCGAGCATACTGATAAAAATACTGTCCACCAGCTGGAAGCTCATCAGCGCGACGGCGCCAAATAGCATTGGCCAAGTCATACTAAATAAAGCGCGCGGCAGTGATTGGTCCGCTAAGTATTGTTTTTGCATAGCTGGTTGAGCTGCCGAGTACTGTTGAGTGGGCGACTATGGTAGCACTCCACGAGGGTTTATGTGATGCTGATAGGTCACTCTGATTTTAAGAGCTATAAAGAGGGCAATGCTATGAGCGAGCAGCACGAAGTAGCGTTTTCTGTATTGGATTTAGCGTCACGTAAAGATACTGATCAAGGGCCAGGACCTGCTTTACAGCGTTCGTTAGCCTTAGCGCAACATGTTGAAAAATTAGGCTTTAGCCGTTTCTGGGTGGCTGAGCATCATAATATGGATGCCATTGTCAGTTCAGCAACTGCGGTATTAATTGGTTATCTTGCCAGTGGCACAGAGCGTATTCGCTTGGGTGCCGGTGGGGTGATGCTGCCGAATCATGCGCCGATAGTGATTGCTGAGCAATTTGGCACCTTAGAAGCCCTCTATCCTGGACGGATTGATTTAGGTTTGGGTCGTGCACCGGGCACAGATCCTTTAACAGCAAGAGCATTACGTAAGCATTTAGACGCCAGCGTGGATGACTTCCCCAATGATGTACTGGAGTTACAAGCCTTATTGGGACCCCGTCAAGCAGATCAGAAGATTATTGCCATGCCAGGGGTGGACAGTAATGTACCTCTTTGGTTATTGGGTTCCAGTTTATTCAGCGCGCAATTAGCCGCAGAGTTGGGCTTGCCGTACTCGTTTGCTTCACATTTTGCTCCGCGCATGATGATGCAAGCGATTGAAACCTATCGCCACAACTTTAAACCATCTGCAGTATTGGATAAGCCCTATGTGATGCTGGGGATACCCTTGGTAGCAGCGGCAACTGATGCTGAAGCCGACTTTTTAGCGACAACAACCTATCAGCGCATTTTGGCCTTGATTCGTGGGGAGAATATGTTGATGCGTCCGCCGGTAGAGAGTATGCAAGACTTGTGGCGTCCTCATGAAGAGCGGACGGTTAAAGAGTTTTTAAGCATGGGCATGATTGGCAGTGCCGACAGCATTCGACAAAAAATGCAGGTGTTGCTGGAGCATACTCAAGCTGATGAGCTGATTTTTACTTGTGATTTATATGAGCACGACGATCGTTTGCGCTCGTTTGATATTCTTGCTGGGCTGATGGACTCGCAATAGATCGAGCTTTAGCCCGATAGGTCGACCTTAAAAGATCGACCTGCCTTTAGGCACCGTCCATGCTCTAGGCTGCCGTCTATGTTTTAGAGGGCCGACCACACTTACGTAGGTCGTCCATTTATGGGCGACATGGACGCAGAGCCAGTCAGCTACATATGTAGCGCTTGATGGGTAGGTCGACCTACCCTTGGGCGAGCATAATTAACGCGGTTTAGCGGGTGCACCCCGTCGTTTACCACCTTTGCCTGCAGGCTTTTGCCCTCTTTGCGCACGCAGTTTGGCTTCAGCGGCTGCTTTCGCTTGTTCGCGCTTATGCCAGCTGGGCTTATCTTCTGTGGCTCGGGGCGGAATTCCAGTGTGTTGAGTAAGCAGTGGTCGCGCAGCATTCTTGCCTCGAGCTGGGGTTGAGTTTTTCCGCCGCGCGCTGCGATAGCCATCTGTTTGCGGCTGGTGCGCAGGCACCAATTGATGTTTACCGTTACCAATTAAATCCGCGCGGCCCATACGAGTTAACGCTTCGCGGATTATTGGCCAAGATTTTGGATCGTGATAGCGCAAGAAGGCTTTATGCAAGCGGCGTTGCTCTTCACTTTTCACAATCTCGGTGTTTGGGCTTTTATAGGTGATTTTACGCAACGGGTTTTTACCCGAGTGGTACATCGCCGTTGCCGTGGCCATGGGTGAAGGGTAAAACGCCTGCACTTGGTCAGCACGGAAGTTGTTATTTTTCAGCCAGAGTGACAGGTTGAGCATATCCTGGTCTGTAGTGCCGGGGTGGGCAGCGATAAAGTAGGGAATCAGATATTGTTCTTTACCTGCTTCTTTAGTGTATTGCTCAAACATCTTGCGAAAGCGTTCATAGCTGCCAATGCCCGGCTTCATCATATGATCCAGCGGGCCTTCTTCGGTGTGCTCTGGAGCAATCTTTAAATAGCCACCGACATGGTGGGTCACCAGTTCACGCACATACTCAGGGGATTCCACGGCTAAGTCATAGCGCAGACCTGAGGCAATCAGCACCTTTTTCACCCCAGGCAATTCACGGGCCTTACGGTACAGCTCTATAAGAGAGGAGTGGTCGGTATTCAGGTTCGGACAAATGCCGGGGAATACACAGGATGGCTTGCGGCACACTTCTTCAATTTCTTTGCTCTTACAGGCTAAGCGATACATATTTGCCGTAGGCCCGCCAAGGTCGGACACCACGCCAGTAAAGCCGGGTACTTTGTCACGCATTTGCTCGATTTCTTGCAAAATCGATTCATGGGAACGGCTTTGAATAATGCGTCCCTCGTGCTCGGTAATGGAGCAGAAGGTGCAGCCACCAAAGCAGCCGCGCATAATATTGACTGAGAAACGAATGGTTTCGTAAGCAGGGATTTTAGCATCGCCGTACTTGGGATGTGGCACACGCGCATAGGGCAAGCCAAACACATAATCCATTTCTTCGGTGGTCAATGGAATCGGTGGCGGATTGAGCCAAATATCTTGATTGTCATGGCGCTGGACCAAGGCACGGGCATTGCCCGGGTTGGTCTCTAAATGCAGCACGCGGTTGGCGTGGGCATACAGCACTGGATCATTGCGCACTTTTTCAA
>CAZEZR010000068.1:0-15687 GCA_964516465.1 uncultured Thiopseudomonas sp.
AAGAGCATGTACTGTCACTGCACTGCTGCATCATTTACGGTGGCCGTTAGATCACGTGGCTTCGTTGTCTTGTGCCAACTCGCCTTCAGCCTACGCCTCATATGATGTTTTTGTTCATCAGCTCGCAGCTTTGCGTCCGGCTTCCTTCAGACAGTTCCTCGCGGAGCTGCCCTTGCCATTCGCTAGTAGTTAACATCTAATAACGATCATAAATCGCTAAGGATGGTGACCTTCCTACAGAGGACTTTCACCTCATTAGTTCATGCCCATGCTGGGCGTACACAATACCAATGGCTCAAGACCTGCCGCGCTGGTGACGCGGCAAGCGGAGCCATGGATGGCGCAGCGCCCGCATCGTGCCAGAACGGCTCGTTAAGGGAAAAGCGACGCCAGCGTGGCAGATCAGACACAGATCGTGGGTACTGCTTTTGCAAAAGCTTCTAAGCCGCCAACCCCACCCCAAAGCAACACGCGGCAGACCTGCTAGCAATACCAATGGCTCAAGACCTGCCGCGCTGGTGACGCGGCAAGCAAAGTCATGGATGGCGCAGCGCCCGCATCGTGCCAGGACGGCACGTTAAGGGAAAAGCGCCACCAGCGTGGCAGATCAGACACAGACTCTGCTTACCGCTCTTGCTCTTGCTCTTGCTCTTGCTCTTAAACAACCAACCTCACCCGAGCCAAGCATGGCGCATAAACCCAAACAAACGCGTAAACTCCCCCACTGAATTGGCAGCACACCACCCCATCAAACAAATCCAACACAGGCAGCAACATGGCAGATATTGATCACGCACAACTTAACTGGGACGACCAAGGTCAGCCACTGTCGAGCCAATTTGACGATGTCTACTTCTCCCGTGCCTCAGGACTGGCCGAATCAGAACATGTGTTTATTCAACACAACCAACTGCCAGAACGCTTTACTGCACTAGCAGAGGGACAAACCTTTGTGATTGGCGAAACCGGCTTTGGTACCGGCTTAAACTTTCTCTGTGCCTGGCAGTGCTTTAATAACCATGCGCCACGAAACACCCGCCTGCACTTTATCAGCGTGGAAAAATACCCACTGCAGGCCAAAGATTTAGTCCAAGCCCTAGCCCTGTGGCCGCAACTGAGCGAGCTGCGCGAACAACTGCTGCAACAGTACCTGGCCATTCACTCGGGTTTTCAACATATCCAACTGGATCAGGGCCGCATTACCCTGACCTTATTGATTGGTGATGCCTTAGACATGCTGCAACAGTTGGATGCACAGATTGATGCCTGGTTTCTCGACGGCTTTGCCCCGGCAAAAAACCCTGAGATGTGGAATGAACACGTCTTTGCCCAACTGGCACGACTGGGCAAAGCAGGCACCACCCTTGCCACTTTTACCAGTGCCGGTTTTGTCCGTCGCGGTTTAATGGCTGCAGGTTTTACCATACAGCGGGTGCCGGGCTTTGGCCGCAAGCGAGAAATGCTTAAAGGGCTTCTGCAACCAGCCGAAGATGCTGATAACTCCAGCTCAGTGCGTGATCCTTGGTATGCCCGACCTGAGCAACCCCAGCTCGCCCCTGAACAACGGCATGCCATTGTGATTGGTGCAGGCTTGGCCGGTTGCGCCAGCGCCGCCAGCCTTGCCGCTCGCGGTTGGCGCGTTACGTTAATTGAGCAGCACCAACAGATTGCCCAAGAAGCCTCAGGCAATGCCCAAGGGGTTTTGTATTTAAAACTCTCTGCCCATGCAACAGTGCTATCACGCTTTGTTCTCTCCGGATTTGGCTACACCCGCCGTTTGCTTGAGGCCTTGAGTAACCAAGCAACATCTGCCGATGCTGCAACGCCAGCCCGCCTTAACCCTGAGGATTGGGATATGTGCGGGGTTTTACAGTTAGCGTTTAATGATAAAGAACAACAACGGCAGACGACTTTGGCAGAAAGCTTTCCAGCGGCACTGCTGCGCTCGGTGACTCCAGCGCAAGCCAGTGAACTCGCCGGTGTACCCCTTGAGCAAGGCGGGCTGTTTTTCCCCGAAGCAGGCTGGGTCAATCCACCGGCATTGTGCCGCGCCCTCAGTCAGCATCCCTTGATCAACCTAAAAAGTGCCCAGCATGCGGTTTCGCTGCAGCAGCAGGATGGCAACTGGCAGGTGCACAGCAATGACGCCCTGATTGCTGAGGCGCCGGTGGTTATCTTGTGCAACGCCACTGAGGTGGCGCAGTATAGCCAAACTCAGCATTTACCCCTGCGGCGGATTCGCGGCCAAACCACCCAGTTACCCAGCAGCCCAAGCAGCCCAAGCATTAAGTCGGTTATTTGTGCTGACGGTTATATTGTTCCAGCATGGCACGGCACCCATACCATTGGTGCCAGCTTTAACTTTGCCGATAACAATCAAACCGCCACTTTGGCAGAACACCGCAGCAATCTATCTTTACTGCATCAACTGGCACCATCATTTGAGCTGCATTGGCCCACCGAAGCCATTGATCTCAGCAGCCTACAGGGTCATGCTGCTTTTCGTTGCACCAGCCCAGATTACCTGCCATTGATTGGTCCAGTGGCAAGTTTTCCTGCCTTTATGCAAACCTACACTGAACTGCGAAAAGATGCGCGTCTGGCACTGCAGTACCCCTGCCCATGGCACAGTGGTTTATATGTCAATACTGGCCACGGCACACGGGGACTGATTAGCACACCATTGGCAGCGGAGTTACTCAGCGCATGGATTTGTGCCGAACCACTACCGCTGCCGTTGGAGTTGGCGCAACAATGCCATCCAAATCGTTTTGCCTTACGCGCTTTAATCCGTAACCAAGCTGAATAAGACAACAACAGTCACAGCGCCGCCCACAGAATCATGGATTTCTGCTAGAATTAGCGCTTCTATTGTTTACTTCTGCGTGATCTACGCTTAGAGGATTGCATGACCGTTTCTATTAAGACTCCTGACGACATCGCAAAAATGCGCATCGCAGGCCGCTTGGCTGCTGAAGTGCTGGAGATGATTGAAGAGCACGTGCAAGTTGGCGTGACCACTGACGAGCTCAACACCATATGTCACGATTATATTGTCAATGTACAAAAAGCCATACCAGCGCCGCTTAATTACAACGGCTTTCCCAAATCGATCTGCACCTCGATTAACCACGTGGTGTGCCACGGTATTCCCAATGATAAGCCGCTGAAAGATGGTGATATCATCAATATTGATATCACCGTCATTAAAGACGGCTACTTTGGTGATACCAGTAAAATGTTTTTAGTGGGTAATACCCCAGAGTGGGCCAATCGCCTGTGCCAAGTGACCCAAGAGTGTCTGTATAAAGGCATTGAACTGGTGCGCCCCGGCGCGCACTTGGGTGATATTGGTGAAGTGATTCAAAAACATGCGGAAAGCCATGGTTACTCAGTGGTACGTGAATATTGCGGCCATGGTATTGGCACAGTATTCCATGAAGAGCCGCAAGTTTTACATTACGGTAAAGCCGGAACAGGTTTAGAGCTTAAAGAAGGGATGACCTTTACCATTGAGCCGATGATTAACCTGGGTAAGAAAGAAACCCGCCTGCTCGGCGATGGTTGGACCGCAATTACCAAAGACCGCAAACTCACTGCACAGTGGGAGCATACCTTGGCGGTAACCGCTGACGGGTATGAGATTTTCACCCTGCGCAAAGAAGAAACCTTCCCAGTTAAGTCTGCTTAGCAGGAAGCTGCTTAAACGGTCGTGCAACCTTAGGGAGCGACCGTTCCATGCTGAATAGTCGCTGATTTTGCGAGGTGCTCAATGTTGTTAGCAACAGATTTTGAACTTTTTGAAGAACATGCATTTCAACAACAACTGGCAACAGATAACAACACCTTGCTTACTTTCCGCAATGCCATTGAAAACGCGCGGATGGTGCTTGATCAGCGCTTCTTAGATGAAGAAGATATTCACGATGTGGTGCATGCGCGGGCTTGGTTTATTGACCAGCTGCTGATCCAAGCATGGCAAGCACAAGACTGGACTCAGGGCCAATGCTGCATTGCTTTAGTCGCCGTTGGCGGCTATGGCCGGGCTGAACTGCATCCCTACTCTGATATTGATTTGTTGGTCTTGTTGGAGCATGAGCAGCACGAGCATCTGCATGCGGGCATCTCCAGTTTTTTAACCTTTCTCTGGGACATTGGTCTTGAAGTGGGCCATAGCGTGCGCACTGTGCAGGAATGCGCGGACGAAGCCCGCGATGACTTATCCATTATGACCAATCTACTGGAAAGCCGTTTGGTGTTAGGCGAACAAGACTTGCTCGATCGCATGCGCGAGAAAACCGGCCCGCAATATATGTGGTCCAGTGAAGAGTTCTTTCTCGGCAAACGCGCAGAGCAAAGCGCTCGGCACGAAAAATACAACGACACTGAATACAACCTTGAGCCCAATGTAAAAAGCTCCCCCGGCGGTTTACGCGATGTCCACACCATTATGTGGGTAGCTCGGCGCCGCTTTGGTCTGCGCACCTTAAGCAGCCTAGAGGCACCGGGGTTTTTAACCAAAGGTGAGTACACTTTATTAGCCAATGCGCGGGCTTTTTTATGGCAGGTGCGTTATGCCCTGCATATGCTTGCCGAACGTAATGAAGACCGTTTGTTATTGGATTATCAACAAAAAACCACCCAAATGTTTGGCTATGAAGACGATGACAACAAGCCTGCCATCGAGCATTTTATGCAGAAATACTACCGTGTGGTGATGGGTATTTCGCAGCTGTCCGACTTAATCAGCCAATACTTTGAAGAAACCATTTTACGCAGTCACAATAATGAACTGCCGACGCCGATTAATGAGCGTTTTCGCATTCGCAGTGGCTATATTGAAGCCTGCAATCCTTATGTGTTTAGTGATACCCCTTCGGCAATCTTAGAGATTTTCGTCCTGCTCGCGCAGCATCCAGAGATTAAAGGGGTGCACTCAAAAACCATCCGCTTACTGCGCGATCACCGCCATTTAATCGATGATGAATTTCGCCAAGACCCGCGCAATACCAGTTTATTTTTAGAACTGTTTCGCTGCGAAAAAGGCGTGCATATGAACCTGCGGCGGATGAACCGTTACGGCATTCTCGGCCGTTATCTGCCTGAGTTTGGCCGCATTGTGGGGCAGATGCAGCATGACCTCTTCCATATTTACACGGTCGATGCCCACACCCTAAATCTGATTAAACACCTGCGCAAACTGCGCCATCCCGACTTTGCCGAAAAGTACTCCTTGGCCAGCGCCATTATGGCGCGCCTGCCTAAACCTGAACTGATGTATTTAGCCGGTTTATTCCATGATATTGGTAAAGGACGCGGCGGCAGCCACTCAATGATTGGTGCCGAAATTGCTGAAGAGTTTGGCCAAGTGCATCAGTTGCCCGCTGCAGACACACGCTTAATCACTTGGCTGGTGCGCAATCATTTAGTGATGTCAGTGACCGCACAACGCAAAGACATTTCCGATCCCGATGAGATTTATAACTTTGCCATGTTGGTGGGTGACCAAACCCGCCTGGATTATCTCTACGTCCTGACCGTGGCCGATATTAATGCAACCAACCCGACGCTGTGGAACTCATGGCGCGCCCAGTTACTGCGCCAGCTTTACAGTGAAACCCGTCGAGCGATCCGCCGCGGTTTAGAAAACCCACTGGAGCGTGAAGAGCAAATCACCACTCGCCAAGCCACCGCCTTAAGCTTGCTGGTTGAGGAAGGCGCTGACCCTGAAGCGGTGGAGCAACTCTGGAGCCAGCTGGGTGATGACTATTTCATCCGTCACAGTGCCGGCGATATTGTCTGGCACAGTGCAGCCTTATTGCAGCACCATGATCTCAATGAGCCGCTGGTACTGGTGCGTGAAACGACCCAGCGCGAATATGATGGCGGTACGCAGATTTTTGTTTATGGTCCCCAACGTCATGACTTTTTTGCGGTCACGGTAACCACCTTGGATCAATTGAATCTAAGTGCTTTAGATGCGCGCATTATGACCTCTAAAGGACAGTTCAGCATCGAGAGCTATATTGTCTTGGATGCGGATGGCGGCCGGATTGGTAATGACCCTGAACGTATTCAAGAAATCCGCAGCGGCCTGACCAACGCTCTGCGTAATCCAGTGGACTACCCGGCTATTATCCAACGTCGGGTGCCACGCCAACTCAAGCACTTCTCCTTTACCCCACAAATCACCATTCATAATGATGCGCAACGGCCTTATACAGTGGTTGAAGTGGTAGCCCCAGACCGACCGGGTTTATTGGCGCGAATTGGTGGGATCTTTCTAGAATTTAATTTAGCTTTGGTCAGCGCAAAAATTATCACCTTGGGCGAACGCGTTGAGGATGTCTTCTTTATCACCGATGGCGAAGGGCAGCCATTGTCTGACCCAGAGCTCTGCCATGCCTTACAAGAAGCTATGATTGCGCAGCTCTCTACCGGTGCCAGTGGCACTGTTACCCACTTGTCTACTGCTTATTAGTTAGGAATTTTATGGATAATCCACTTAACGTCATGACCTCTTTAATTACCCTAGGGATGTTTTGTCTCGCCTTTGGTTACAGCTGGCGTGATCGTTCTTGGGGCGTGGCCTTATTGATGTTTGGTATGCTGTGCATGTTTGGCTCCATTGTCTACCGCGTCAGCCTAGCTATTTCTTAACAGGTTATTTTGGAGATTTTTATGAGCGAGTTAGTCTTATATGGTATTCGTAACTGTGACACCATGAAAAAAGCCCGCAATTGGCTGGATGAACATGGTCAAGCCTATACTTTGCATGACTATAAAAAAGCCAGTATTAATCAAGCCCGTTTAGAACAGTGGTGCAATGAGCACGGTTGGGAGACCATTATTAATCGCGCAGGGACCACCTTTCGTCGTTTGGATGACGCCAGCAAAGCTGATCTTGACCAAGACAAAGCCATTGCTCTGATGCTGGCCAATACATCAATGATTAAACGCCCTGTTTTAGACTTGGGTGAGCGTACCTTAGTCGGTTTTAAACCTGAGCTGTATCAAAACGCCTTTAACGTTTAATCAGCATACTTGAAAAAAGTTATCCACCCGCCTCTCGCACAAGGAATTATTATGTCGCAATCTGTATTTAGTATCGCCTTTGGTGTCGGCACCCGTAATCGAGAGGGTCAGTGGTTAGAAGTATTGTTTCCTCGCCCTTTACTGCGCCCAAGCTCGGTGTTTTTAAACACTATTAAAGGTATTTTAGGTTACGAGGGTGGTAATCAGATTATTGATTTTAATTTTGCCGTGGCCTCTGACTTAGCCCGCGCTTTGAAATACCTTGCCCCAGAGCAAAGCGCTTTATTGGTGCGTTTAGCTGAAAGCCATAAGCCAACCGTGGCCTGTATTTTAGAGCATGATTCACAACCCATTTCTGTACCTAGCGCCTACCTGAAGTTACAGCTGATCTCGCACCGCTTATGCAAACCCCATGAGATCAATCTAACCGACTTATTTAATGTGCTACCCAATGTGGCGTGGACCAACCGTGGCGCAATAGATATCAATGAAGTTGCCCAAATCCAACTGGAAGAGCGCATTAAAGGCCGGATGCTCAATGTCTTCTCCGTGGATAAACTACCTAAGCTGACAGATTATGTGGTGCCCAAAGGCATTCATATTGCCGATGCTGCCAGAGTGCGCTTAGGCGCCTATGTCGGCGAAGGCACCGTGGTGTTAAATGAAGGTTCGATTAACTTCAATGCGGGCACTCATGGTGCCAGCACCATTGATGGCAATATTGCCTCCGGTGTATTGATTGGCGCCGATACAACTTTACAAGGTGGCTGCTCCATGGCCAGTACGGCAGGTCAACCACTGATCAGCGTTGGCCAGAATTGTGTGATTAATAATCATGCGGGCGTGGGTATCTCACTGGGTAACCGCAATACCGTTGAAGCCGGTTTATTACTCACTGCTGAAACTCAAGTGATGGTGGTCGATAAAGCTAAGCACGTATTGAGATCAGTGCCTGCTAGCGAGCTTGCTCTGCAAGATGATTTATCTTTCTACCGCAATCCGGAGACCGGTGCGGTGGAATGCCTTAACAGCGCTGAATAACTCCACTCCAGCCAGTGCCAAACAGCTGTTGCGGCACTGGCTGAAGTGGCACTGGCTCTGCAACACAATATACAACTGCCCCTCTAGTGGATACTTGCGCAATGTTTTTGCCCTCACCTTGGCGTCAATTTTTCCCCGGTATTTTAACGCTTGCTGAACAACAGCAGGTTTGGCTGGACAGCGCCGCCACCTCACAAAAACCACAAGCCATGCTTGATGCTCTGCTGGATTACTATCAGCAAGGTGTGGCCAATGTGCACCGCGCTCAACACATCCCTGGTGAACGTGCCACCCGCGCCTATGAGGCAGCACGGGAAACAGTGGCCAACTGGCTGCAGGCCGGCGCGCAAGATCAGGTTATTTTTACTAAAGGCAGCACTGAAGGGATTAATCTGCTCAGTCAGGCCCTAGCCCATAATCTGCAAGCCGGTGATGAAATTCTGATCAGCGCCTATGAGCATCACGCTAATCTGCTGCCGTGGCAACAGCTGGCCATAAGCCGTGGCTTAACCTTAACTGTGCTGCCGATGGATCAGCACGGGGATTTAGATCTTGACTACGCCATTGCTCAACTGTCAGCGCGCAGCCGTATTTTGGCTCTCAGTACGCTGTCCAATGTGGTGGGGCGCAAACAATCCTTACAACCACTGTTAAGCGCAGCGCGCGAAATGGATGTGTGGACGGTAATCGATGCTGCCCAAGCAGCAGTGCATCAGCGGCCTCATCTGCAACAGCTGGGTTGTGATTTTTTTGTCTGTTCTTCGCACAAACTCTATGGCCCAGACGGGGTTGGCGTGCTGTTTGCCCGCGCCACTGCAGCACCAGCTTTACGCCACTGGCAATTCGGTGGCGAAATGGTGCGTCAATGCGACTATCACTCGGCTGAGTTTTTGCCTGCTCCGTTAGGTTTTGAACCGGGCACGCCCAGCACCGCCAATGTAATTGCTTTTGCCGCCACCCTGGACTGGTTACAGAGTTTAGACAGCCAAGCTATCGCTCTACATGAGGCTGCTTTACATCAGACTTTGTTAGCAGGCCTGCAGGTGCGCGGCATGGAGATTATTGGCTCGCCCAACTGCGCTTTAGTCAGTTTTAATGCGCCGCAGGTGCATCATGCTGACTTGGCTCTACTACTGGGTGAGCAAGGCATTGCGGTCCGTGCTGGCCATCACTGTGCCATGCCGCTGCTGCACAGTTTAGGTTTACCTGGGGCACTGCGGGTATCCTTGGCCATGTATAACAATGGCGAGGATCTACAGCGGTTTTTTAGCGCTTTAGATCTGGCTTTGGAGGTGTTGCAGTGAGTCAATTAAGCCCAGCAGCGCAGCAGGCGATGGATGATTTTCAAGGACAGCAGCGATGGGAGCAACGTGCACGCTTATTATTACAGTGGGGCGCACAATTAAATGAGTTGCCGGAAGCACAGCGGGTACCGGACAACTTAGTGCATGGCTGCGAAACCCGTGTCTGGCTGGTGCTTGAGCAAGCAACGGAACAAATACGCTTTCAAATTGCCAGCGAAGCCCGCTTGCTGCGCGGCTTACTGGCGTTACTGTTAGTGCGGGTGAATGGGCTTAATGCAGAGCAAATCGCCGCAGTGGATATCGCTGCATGGTTTAATGCACTGGGCCTCGGACGGCAACTCTCACCTTCACGCAGCAATGGCTTAAACGCTGTGCTGCAGAGGATGCAGGTATTGCTTAAGCAGCATGCAACGGTTGGTTAATGGCATTCTTCGAGCGGATTATGCCCAGAGCCTAAACTTGCCTGCTACTGCAATTACACCTGAGAACAACTCAACGACAAGTAAACAACCAGCTCGAAGAATGTGACAGCCTTACTTATTCACTGTGCTAGATTTAACGTTAAAGTATCTAGGCTCTAGCACAGCTGTTAATAAAGCTTACTGAGCAACAAACTGAGGCATCTCTGCCAGCTGCACAGTGACTTCTTTGCGTGGCGCGATAATCAACGCTTCGCCATCCACCACAACCTCGTCATGCTGATTCACTACACGGGTTGCAATGCGCACGCGAAACTTAGGCAGTTTTTCTAATACTTCCAGCTGTACCGTCAACTCATCACCCAGTTTTACTGGCAGCTTAAACTCCATTTGCTGGCCCAGGTAAATCGTGCCTGGCCCTGGCAATTCACAAGCAACTGCCGCACTGATTAAAGCACCACTGAACATGCCATGGGCAATGCGTTCTTTAAACATGGTTCCTGCAGCATACTCGGCATCGAGATGCACAGGGTTACGGTCACCGGACATACTGGCAAACATCATAATATCGTGCTCGGTGACCAACTTACTGAATGTCGCCGTTTGGCCAACCTCTAAACTGCTGTACGGAATACTGGTGCTTTGTGTCATGTGAATCTCCAAGTCAATTGTTAGGGTATTTTAGTGCTGTTGTTTCACGCTGATTGGCTAAAGCGGTATTCAGCCACAACATAATATCTGCGGTGACCTCAATATGATTTGTTTCCTGCAACACCTCATGCCGCGCCTCTGGGTACAACCGAATATCCACCGCACGATTGCCAGACTCTCGCAGCGCGTTCGCCAGATCAATCAGACGGTGCCCCTTATTAATTGGGTCGGCATCACCGCCAATAATCAATAAGGGCAAATCATTATCAATTTGTACCATATTTTTCACCGGAGTAATCTGCTGCAAGCCCTCAAATAGATCAAGCCATAACTGCGTGGTACAGGTGAAACCGCATAAAGGGTCATTAATATAGGCGTCCACTTGCTCGGTATCACGGCTGAGCCAATCCCAATCGGTACGCCGCTGTTTTACTGCACGCTGATGGGGGTAAAAGATCATTTTATCAAACCATGCGCTACGCCCTTTAGCACCTAAACGCCAGCGTTCAAAACGCACTAAAGCCATCGCCGCACGGTAGCGCAAGGATGTTTTAAAATAATTCGAGCCTGACAGAATTGCACCTTGCATGCTGCAACTGTGCTGCATTAAATAGGCCAATGCAATATAGCTACCCATGCTGTGCCCCAGTAAAAAAATCGGGGTCTGAGGATGGTCGACACGAATATAATGATTCAAACAACACAGATCATTCACCACAGTGTTCCAGCCATGCTCACTGGCAAAATACCCCAGTGTGCCTGTTGCAGCAGTGCGACCATGGCCGCGCTGATCAAGCGCAAAGACTGCCACCCCTTGCTCTGCCAGCAAGCGAGCAAAGCGCGCATAACGCTGACTGTGCTCAGCCATGCCATGGGCGATCATCACTATGGCTCTCGGCTCACCTTCACTGAACCAGTGATTAATATAGATTTCAGCTCCATCATTGGCGGTTAACCAGAATGCTTTATGCTGCATAGAGGTCACTCCTGTGTGCTAGCAATACTCTATTGTAGTGCCAATCAATGGACTTGGGGTAATGTCCTGCACAAAGAGCACCTCAATACTAAAAAACATTTTTAGTCAAAATTATGACTAGAAAGCCCATTTTTGTACTGGTCGCAAATTTATAAAGCTGCTAATGTGCCATTGTTTGCTACCTAATAAGAAAAGCAAAAAACTAACCTTTAAAAAAATAAGCCTTTAATGGGATATTTGACAAGAGTACGCAATTCAGTGACTTTACGCATAGAACCTATATCAGGTGAACCTTTGCTGCACTGTCGACTGGACTCTTTGTGCGTAGTCGCCCAACAACCGTCTATCTAAGAGTCTACTATTGTTAAATACTTCCATAAGGCCAGAACGAGCTATTGCTTAGGAGTTGAGTTGCATGAATGAGAATTTTTGGAAGGATAAATACCCCGAGGGTATCCCCACCGAAATCAATCCTGATCAATACCCTAATATTCTCTCGGTATTGAAAGAATCTTGTCAGCGTTTTGCTGATAAGTCTGCATTCACCAATCTAGGCAAAACCATTACCTATGGCGAGTTGTATCAGCTTTCCGGTGACTTCGCTGCATGGCTACAGAACCATACAGAGTTAGAGCTTGGCGATCGCATTGCGGTACAGCTGCCTAACTTGCTGCAATATCCTGTGGTGGTATTTGGCGCAATTCGTGCTGGTCTTGTGGTGGTGAATATCAACCCACTGTACACCGCCCGCGAAATGGAATATCAATTCAAGGACTCAGGGGCCAAAGCCTTAGTCTGTTTGGCAAATATGGGTCATCTGGCTGAACAAGTTGTGCCGAACACTGATGTGAAGACAGTTATCATCACTGAAGTGGCCGATTTTCTGCCGCCGTTAAAGCGCTTACTGATCAACAGCGTGGTTAAATACGTTAAGAAAATGGTCCCTGCGTTTCATATTCCCAACGCAGTAAAGCTTAATGATGTGTTAGCTCTTGGCAGTAAGAAAGCGGCGCGCAATGCCAACCCTGATTCAGATGAGGTTGCAGTTCTGCAGTACACCGGTGGTACCACTGGCGTGCCCAAAGGTGCCATGCTGACCCATCGTAATCTGATTGCCAATATGCTGCAGGCCAAAGCCATGATGGCCTCCAACCTAGAAGACGGCAAAGAAACCATTGTTGCTCCCCTACCGCTCTATCATATTTATGCTTTTACCTTTCACTGCATGGCGATGATGATGACAGGTAATAACAACTTGCTGATCACCAACCCGCGCGATCTGCCAAGTATGCTGAAAGACTTGAAAAAGAATACTTTCACCGGTTTTGTTGGACTCAACACCCTCTTTGCCGCGTTATGCAACAGCAGTGAGTTTCGTAAACTCGACTTTTCTAAACTTAAAATGACCGTTTCTGGCGGTATGGCTTTACAAATCCCCACCGCTGAGCGCTGGACCGAAGTCACCGGCTCACCGGTTTGTGAAGGTTTTGGTATGACTGAAACCAGCCCCATCGCCACCGTAAACCCCATTCGTAATATCAAACTGGGCACCATTGGTATTCCAGTTCCCTCGACCTTATGCAAAGTCATTGATGAAGAAGGTAACGAGCTGCCACTGGGTGAGCCGGGTGAACTCTGCGTTAAAGGTCCACAAGTGATGAAAGGCTACTGGTTGCGTGAAGATGCCACCAAAGAAGCCATCGACGAGGACGGCTGGCTGCGTACCGGTGATATTGCCATTATCCAAGAAGACGGTTATATCCGCATTGTTGACCGTAAAAAAGATATGATTTTAGTTTCTGGCTTTAACGTCTATCCAAATGAAATCGAGGACGTGCTCGCTTCTTTACCGGGTGTTTTACAAAGCGCAGCCATTGGCGTACCCGATAAAAAAGCTGGGGAAGCCATTAAGGTGTTTATTGCCGTGCGCCCCGGTGAAAGCTTGACCAAAGAACAAGTGGTTGCCCATATGCGCAGCAATTTAACCGGCTATAAAGTTGCGCATCAGGTGGAATTCCGCGATGAATTGCCGGTGACCAACGTCGGTAAAATATTGCGTCGCGCACTGCGTGATGAAGAGTTGGAAAAAATCGCGGCTGCTGAGCAAAATAAAGCCTAAGACGCTTTACTTTAAATACTGCGCTCAATTCGTAACAGCAAAAAGGCCTCTTTATAGAGGTCTTTTTTATAGCATGGCTTAATTAGCCTCGCGGATGATGCTCGCTATGAATCGCTTGCAGGCGTGCACTGGCCACATGGGTATAAATCTGTGTGGTGGATAAATCACTGTGTCCTAGCAACATCTGCACTACGCGCAAATCAGCACCATGGTTTAATAAATGCGTCGCAAAGGCATGACGCAGGGTATGCGGAGACAATGGCTTGCTGATGCCGGCGCTCTTGGCATGCAACTTAATCCGGTGCCAAAAGGTTTGCCGAGTCATCTGTCGACCGCGCTGACTGGGGAATAAAACATCGGTCGCACCTGCGTTGAGCAGCTCATAGCGCCCTTGTTTAAGGTAAAGGGTCAACCAGTCTAAAGCTGTCTCTCCTAATGGCACCAAGCGCTCTTTAGAGCCCTTACCCATCACCCGTACAATACCTTGTCTCGTATTCAGTTGATCGAGGGTCAAACTGACCAATTCTGTCACCCGTAGGCCGCTGGCATACAAAACCTCCAACATACAGCGGTCCCGCAAACCCAACACCTGCTCAATATCTGGTGCTGCCAATAAGGCCTCTACATCGGCTTCGGATAAGGTATCGGGTAAAGAGCGCCCTATCTGTGGCAGTTCAACTTGCAGGGTCGGGTTGTCAATAATTGAGCCCTCTTCTAATAAGAATTGGTAAAAGCCGCGAGCTCCGGACAGAAAGCGGGCACTGGAACGGGCTTTGTAGCCTTGCTCTAGGCGCCAGCTTAAATACTCCAACACCGTTTCACGGCGCACCTGTAACAAGGTCTGGCCACGTTCCAGCAGCCAGCGGGCAAAGTGTTCTAAATCACTGTGATAAGCCATTCGAGTATTTTCAGATAATCCACGCTGCAACCACGCGGCATCGAGAAATCGAGTTAAAGCTGACACATCAGGCTGTGCATTAGCATTCATTTAGATAACACCTTATTCCTATTAACAAGCACCACAGCCAGTATAAAGGCTTAGCCAGGCTTCGGGGCTGGTATAAATTACTAATCAAGCGCCATGTAGTCGTACCTCATTAGTGCTGCTTTTCCCTCAAATGGGTCATCCTGACCCAATTCGGGCGCTTCGCCATCCATGGCTGCGCTTGTCGCAGCACCAATGAGGTACGACTTAACCATTGATGTTGTTTTCACGTCTGTAGCGCGACTCATTCAAAGTAAAAACAGTGAGAGACCATGTGTGCTTACTCATTGTGCAGGCAGCAATAATTCACATGAGTAACTCAGAAACCTTCAAAGTCAGACGAGTCATATATCAATCGTGCTAACGGCGTCGTGGGTCAACGAGTGTTTCGGGGTAGCTGTGGCAAGCGAAGCCAAGGATGGCGCAGCGCCGGCGTTGAGCCCTGGATGGGCTCATCGACGGAAGAACAGCTACACCGAAGCACGGCTAACCACAACTCTTGCAGTCATAGCGCAGAAAAGCTTAGCAAACACACTCTAGGACGTATCTCGTTAATGCTGTTCTTCCCGCAAAGGGACCTCCTGTCCCTAATGCGGGCGCTACGCCGTCGTGGCTTCGCTTGACACAGCACTAACGAGATACGTCTTAACCATTGGTGTTGCTGGAAAGTTTGCAGCTTGAATTTTGTGCAAGCCGAGGACTCTACCAATTAAATATAAGCCTAAGCTGTGCCATAGATTAGAGCATTGCTTTTGCTATAGTGCGGACAATACAAATAGTGAACGAGTGTTTCGGGGTAGCTGTGGCAAGCGGAGCCAGGGATGGCGCAGCGCCGGCGTTGAGCCCTGGATGGATTCGTCGACGGATTAACAGCTACACCGAAGCACGGTATACGCTAGCAGCCCAGCGCTGGTTAACAGCTACACCAAAACACGACTAGCCATTGTCTTTACAGTAACAACTAAAAACACAACTCTTTTCCTATTGCAGAAACAACAAAGCAGCCCGTAGGCTGCCTTGTTTTGAAACACTGGGAAATTAACGCGCCAGTTTTTCTTTAATACGCGCTGCTTTACCAGACAGAGCACGTAAGTAGTACAGCTTCGCTTTACGAACATCACCACGACGCTTAACAGTAATGCTGTCAACCAGTGGGC
>CAZEZR010000069.1:0-5202 GCA_964516465.1 uncultured Thiopseudomonas sp.
GCATATCGGATTTTTAGGCCTCGGTAATATGGGCGGCCCCATGGCCAGCAACCTGGTTAAAGCAGGTCATCAACTCAGCGTATTCGACCTCTCCACCAAGGCGGTTACCGAGCTTGTAGAACAAGGCGCACAAGGGCACGACTCAGTAGCAGCGCTGGTGGCTGCTGCGCCAGATGTGTTAATCAGTATGCTACCTGCTGCCGCCCACGTAAAAGGCGTGTACCTCGGTAGCGAAGGTTTGATTGAACAACTGACCAAGCCCACGTATCTAGTTGATTGCTCGACCATTGACCCACACAGTGCTCGCGAAGTCGCCCAAGCTGCCAAAGAGGCCGGTCACTGCATGCTGGATGCGCCGGTCTCTGGCGGCACAGCTGGGGCACAGGCTGCCACCCTAACCTTTATGGTCGGCGGTGCAGCTGAAGATCTAGATAAAATCAGGCCTATCTTGCAAGCCATGGGCAAAAACGTCACCCACTGCGGTGCCAGTGGTAACGGTCAAGTGGCCAAAGTGGCGAATAATATGCTGTTGGGTATTTCCATGATTGGTGTGGCCGAAGCCATGGCCTTGGGTGTGTCTTTGGGTATGGATGCTAAAGTTCTGGCCGGCATTATTAATACCTCCAGCGGTCGCTGCTGGAGTTCAGAAATCAACAACCCTTACCCAGACGTTACCGACAACACCCCAGCCAGTCGTGGCTATAGTGGCGGTTTTGGTAGCGACCTAATGCTTAAAGATCTCGGCTTAGCCACCGAAGCAGCGCGCCTGAGCAAGCAACCGGTGATGCTCGGCGCCGCTGCACAACAGCTGTATCAAGCCTTTAGCCTGCAAGGCCATGGCCAACTCGACTTCTCTGCCATTATTAAATTGTATTTAAAGGAGTAACCTCAATGCCCGATAAGAATGCTCTGCTACTGACCGATGTACGCAATGGTGTGGGCCATCTGACCCTCAACCGCGTCTCCGCATTTAATGCGATTAACTTAGACATGGTTCGCGGCATTCAGCAACAACTGAGCCAGTGGGCCGCTGACGAACAGGTGGTGGCAGTTGTCTTGCGCGCCAATGGCGACAAAGCTTTTTGCGCCGGCGGTGATATCCGTGAGCTGTACCACAATGCCCAACAAGGCAATCAATTAAACGATACTTTCTTTAGCGAAGAATATGCCCTGGACCAATACATTCACGCCTACCCCAAACCCTTTATCGCTTTAATTGATGGCTTGGTCTTAGGCGGCGGCATGGGCCTCGTGCAGGGGGCCAGTTTCCGTATTGTTACCGAGAAAGCCCGCTTAGGCATGCCTGAAGTCAGTATTGGTTTTTTCCCCGATGTGGGCGGCAGCTACTTTTTATCCCGTCTGCCGGGTGAAGTGGGCACCTATATGGGGGTCACTGGCAATCCGGTTGGCGCCGCTGATGCCTTGCAAATTGGTTTGGCAGATTGGTTTTTACATGATGAGCAAATTTCCGAACTGGACCGCTGCCTCGATAATATGCAGTGGGGCCATTCCTCGCAGGAAGCCATTCGCAGCTTATTAAACACCTTAGCCAGCAAGCACAGTAGCGGCGCAAAACTGACTACGGTACGCGCTGCGATTGACCAGCATTTTGCCCATGATTCGGTAGCAGAGATTATTGCTTCCTTGGCCAGCGAAACTGATAGCACTCTTAAACAGTGGAGTGAAGAACTTGTCAGCACATTACGCACACGTTCACCCATCGCCATGGCCACCACTTTAGCCATGTTGCGGCGCGCCAAACAGCTCTCGCTCGCCGACTGTTTCCGCATGGAATATCACTTGGGTAAACAGTGGTTTGCCAAAGGCGACTTTATCGAAGGCGTACGTGCATTGATTATTGATAAAGATAAAAACCCACAATGGCAGCCCGCCACCATCGAAGAACTTGACCCAGCCAAAATCGATGAGTTGTTTGCCGGTTTTAGTAGCCAACCCGCCTAAGCCAGGGCCGCATTAGAAGGACTTTAAAATGAATGATATTGAACTCTCCGAAGAACAACGCATGATCCGCGATATGGCGCGGGACTTTGCTAAAACAGAATTAGCCCCCAATGCAGAAAAGTGGGAAAAAGCCGGCTGGCTCGACGACGCTATGCTTAAACAAATGGGCGAGTTGGGCTTTTTGGGCATGTCTGTGCCAGAAGAATGGGGCGGCTCCTATATTGACTACAGCTGCTACGCCCTAGCCTTAGAAGAAATTTCAGCAGGCTGTGCCGCCACCGGTGCCGTAATGAGTATTCATAACTCGGTGGGCTGCACGCCAATTCTCAACTGGGGCAACGAAGCGCAAAAGAAAGAATGGATTCCGCAGTTAGCCTCGGGACAAACACTGGCCTGCTTCTGCTTAACCGAACCACAAGCCGGCTCAGAAGCCAACAACCTGCGCACCCGAGCAGTTGAGGATGGCGATCACTGGGTACTCAATGGCAGCAAGCAATTTATCAGCAATGCTAAACGTGCAGGCCTCGCCATTGTGTTTGCCGTGACTGACCCTGAACTGGGTAAAAAAGGCTTATCAGCGTTTTTAGTACCGACCGACACCCCCGGTTTTGAAGTGGAGCGCATGGAACAAAAAATGGGCTTACGCGCCTCAGACACCTGCGCAATCAGCTTGGTCAACTGCCGCATTCCTAAAGCAAATATGCTCGGTCCACGGGGTAAAGGTTTGGCTTTAGCGCTATCCGGTCTCGAAGGTGGTCGCTTAGGCATTGCCGCACAAGCGCTGGGCATTGCTCGAGCAGCGTTTGAAGCAGCACTGATTTATTCTCGCGAGCGAGTACAATTTGGTAAGCCGATTGCCGAGCACCAAAGTATCGCTAATATGTTGGCTGATATGCATACGCAAATTAACGCGGCACGGCACATGATTCTCTATGCTGCGCGTTTGCGTACTGCTGGCCTGCCCTGCTTATCGGAAGCCTCACAAGCCAAACTCTTTGCTTCAGAAATGGCGGAAAAAGTCTGCTCCATGGCCATTCAGGTGCACGGTGGCTACGGCTATTTAGAGGATTACGCCGTTGAACGTCACTACCGCGATGCGCGTATTACACAAATCTATGAAGGCACCAGCGAAGTGCAGCGCATGCTGATTGCCCGCCAACTGGCCGATTACCCGCTCTAGATTTTAAAACTTTAATTGCAGCCAATAAAAAACGGCTACCAATCACTTGGTAGCCGTTTTTTTGATGCTAGAACAGCTAAATATTAATGCATTAAATGCATCACATCATGCCGCCCATGCCACCCATACCGCCCATATCAGGCATTGCAGGTGCGCTGTCATCTTTGATTTCAGCGATCATCGCTTCAGTGGTAACCATTAAGCCTGCGATTGACGCTGCCGCTTGTAGCGCTGAACGGGTTACTTTTGCTGGGTCCAAAATACCCATGGCAATCATATCGCCGTACTCGCCAGTGGCTGCGTTGTAACCGTAGTTACCTTCGCCCTGCTTAACTTTATCAACCACCACGCTTGGCTCATCACCTGCGTTAGCAACAATCTGACGCAGTGGCGCTTCAACCGCACGACGCAGTAAAGCAATACCCACGTTTTGGTCTTCATTATCGCCTTTCAGCTCAGAAATTGCGAGCAAGGCACGGACCAAGGCAACACCGCCGCCAGGAACTACGCCTTCTTCAACTGCCGCACGGGTTGCGTGCAACGCATCTTCAACACGGGCTTTTTTCTCTTTCATTTCTACTTCAGTAGCAGCACCAACTTTGATCACCGCAACACCGCCGGCTAATTTAGCCAGACGCTCTTGCAGCTTCTCTTTGTCGTAGTCTGAAGTGGTGTCTTCGATTTGCTTACGGATCTGTAACACACGTGCTTCGATATCTGCTTGCTGACCAGCACCATCAATAATAGTGCTGTTGTCTTTGCTTAGAATAACGCGCTTGGCCTCACCTAAGTGCTCTAAAGTAGTGGTATCAAGGCTTAGACCCACTTCTTCAGAAACCACCGTACCACCGGTTAGAATAGCGATATCTTGCAGCATTGCTTTACGACGATCGCCAAAGCCTGGTGCTTTCACCGCAGCCACTTTAACGATACCGCGCATATTGTTCACGACCAAAGTTGCTAAGGCTTCGCCTTCAACATCTTCAGCAATGATCAGCAGTGGACGACCGGCTTTAGCAACCGCTTCCAGCACTGGCAACAATTCACGGATATTCGAGATCTTCTTATCCACTAACAACAGTAATGGATCTTCCAGCTCAGCCACCATGGTGTCTGGCTTGTTGATGAAGTACGGGGACAGGTAGCCACGATCAAACTGCATACCTTCAACAACGGATAACTCGTTATCTAAACCCGAACCTTCTTCAACGGTAATAACGCCTTCTTTACCGACTTTTTCCATGGCATTGGCAATGATCTCGCCAACTGATGCATCAGCGTTGGCGGAAATGGTACCCACCTGAGCAATGGCTTTGTTATCAGTGCACGGCTTAGCCAGCAGCTTAAGTTGCTCAACAATAGCAATAGTCGCTTTATCAATACCGCGCTTGAGGTCCATTGGGTTCATACCCGCTGCAACCGCTTTCAAGCCTTCGTTAACGATGGACTGCGCCAGCACTGTAGCAGTGGTGGTACCGTCACCGGCTTCGTCATTGGCTTTAGAGGCAACGTCTTTTACCAGCTGGGCACCCATGTTTTCAAAACGGTCTTCCAGCTCAATTTCTTTTGCAACAGACACACCATCTTTAGTGATTGATGGCGCACCGTAACTTCTTTCTAGAACAACGTGACGACCTTTGGGTCCTAACGTCGCTTTTACTGCGTCAGCTAATACGTTAACGCCAGCTAGCATTTTTTTGCGGCCTGAATCGCCGAACTTTACTTCTTTAGCAGCCATGTAAATTTTTCCTCAATTTTGTGTCATTTAACGCAAGGGATAAATTAAGCTTCAGATAAATTAAGCTTCAACAACCGCGAGAATTTCGCTCTCACCCATTACCAGCAACTCTTCACCACCAATTTCGATAGCGTTACTGCCGGAATAAGGGCCAAAAACCACCTTATCGCCCACTTTTACAGCGAGCTCACGTACATCACCATTGTCTAAAACACGGCCAGTACCAACAGCAATAATTTCACCTTGATTTGGCTTTTCAGCCGCTGAACCTGGTAGCACAATGCCGCCAGCGGTTTTAGTTTCTTCTTCGCTGCGGCGGATT
>CAZEZR010000069.1:5212-9522 GCA_964516465.1 uncultured Thiopseudomonas sp.
CATGCAGAGGACGAAGCTTCATTGTCGATCTCTCCCAACGGGTTAGTTACATCAGCCGATGTCACTCATCGGCACGTTTATTAAATCCGGCAAGCCGGAGGCGTATTGCGCAACAAGCACAACACGCAGAATGATCTGCTGATGCAGAATCTCTTGATGCTAGCTATATGTGGGCGAATGAAAGTATTTCAAGGGCTGAATGTGATTTTTATCTAAAAATAACTGTAAATAGATAACTTAAGGGTCTTTACGCTCAAACTCACCCTCAATCACTTGGGTTTCCCTTGGCTCTGCTGGGCCATTGTGTTCAGTATAAGTGGTGCTTTGCGCATAGAACTGACGTGAATGTGCGGCATTCTGATCCATATACGTGGCAATGCGTTTAATCAGCCTGTGGCGGACAAAAGGTAACAAACACAGAATGCCAATCACATCGCTGATAAAGCCGGGTAAGAACAGTAAACCGCCGCCCACTACCAGCAGTAAACCATTGAGCATATCGTTATTGGGCACCTCGCCCTGTGCTATGCGTTCGCGGACTTTTAATGCTGTGGCTATTCCTGCTAACCGCATGCACAGCACCCCTAACACCCCACCGGCCAACACCAAAAGCAAGGTTGATGCTGCGCCAATACTTGAACCCACACGAATTAAGACAAACAACTCAAGCAATGGGAAGACTAAAAACAACAAGAAAAAAATACGCATCACTCACACCTTAAGCTTCTATATATTTTATTAATGCGCCCTCAGCACTAAAACACAAGGGGCGCTCGACTCCGATCCTGTAACAAAATACCTCAAACGCTCTCTGAACATTCTGCCTGTTCAGGCTCAGCCTGAACTCTGCGCAAATCAACGCGCCACTGCCAAATAATCAAGACAATAGTGGGAACGCCCAATAATGCTGTGATGAGAAAGAACTTTTCATAACCAAACTTATCCACCATCACCCCTGAATAACCACCGATTAAACGCGGCAACAGCAACATAATCGAGCTCAGTAACGCATATTGCGTTGCCGAAAAACGTAAGTTGGTCAGGCTGGACAAGTAGGCGACAAAGGCCGCGGTGGCTAAACCGGCGCTAAAGTTGTCGCAGGAAATGGTCACAATCAGCATATTTAAATCTGCACCCATCCCGGCCAGCAGCACAAACATCAAATTAGTCGATGCTGACGTGATACCACCAATCAAGAGGATCGGCATAATGCCAAAACGCACAATGAGTACGCCACCAATCCCTGCCCCCAGCAAGGTCATAATCAAACCAAAGACTTTACTGACTCCGGCAATCTGATCCTTACTGAAACCTTGGTCAATATAAAAGACGTTAGCCATTACCCCCATCACCGTATCAGACATCCGGTAAGTGGCCACCAAACCCAGCAACAACAGTGCTTGCCAGCGGTAACGCACAACAAAATCGCTAACCGGTGTGAGTACTGGCGCCAACCCTTTACGGCCCAATGAGGATAAGCAAAACGCGGTTAAAATGGTGTACAATAAAGCACGCAAAAACGCTCGATCGCTATACAGCAAGTCATCCAAACCGGCACGTCCAGCGGCCAAAGATTGAAAATCAGTTTGATAAAACTGGGTCATCATGGCTGGTACCGACACCAGCAAAACCATCAATACCAGCACCGAGATCAGCTGATGACTGAGCTTATAAGGGTTAATCGACTCTTCACCTTTGAGCATTATTTTTGGTTCTTTCATCCACAAGGTGGTGAGTAAACCCGGCAGCATCAGCAAAGCAAATAATAAGTAGGTGCTGGCCCAAGCGGCATGGCGATACTGCAAACCGGTTGAACCAAACCATTCAGCAAAATACAGTGCACCAGCGGTCGCCAGCAGTGCCGCAATGCGATAGCCCGCCATATAGCTGGCGGCTAAGGCGGCTTGGCGGCTGTTGTCGAGAATTTCCAAACGGTAGGCATCCACCGCGATATCTTGGGTCGCAGAGGCAAAGGCCACCAATACCGCTAAAGCGATGAGTATTGCAAGGTGGCTTTGCGGGTTGCTCAGCGCCATGCCAGCCAAGCCAATTGCCACTAACAGCTGTGACAGCACCAGCCATGAACGCCGGCGACCTAAACCGCCAAGAACCGGTAAGCGCCACTGGTCCAGTAACGGTGACCAAACCCATTTAAAGGCATAGGCCAAGCCAATTAAACTGGCGTAACCGATGGTTTCCCGCGCCACACCTGCTTCACGCAACCACACAGACAGCGTAGAGAAGACCAACATATAGGGTAAGCCAGCAGAAAAACCCAACAATAAAAGGGCTAAAACGGCCGGATTAGAGTAAGTTTTTAAGGCTGTACGCCAAGTGTTATTGGCCATTATTTTCAGTTTTCATGTGCAAAGGCGTACTCTATTCACTGACAGCTTCAGGCTGCCATTGGTAATGGGTTAATTTTACACGATCTTGCTCAACGAAGATGCCTTCTGCTCGTAAGCGCTGACGTTGTTCGTCGCCAGCGCGGGTATTGCGCGGCAAACTTAAACGCCCACCGGCAGCAACCACCCGATGCCAAGGTAACTTTGTATCATCTGGCAACTGGCTGAGCTCTCTACCCACCCAGCGCGCTAAGCCAGGGTAGCCGGCCATTCTAGCCAACTGCCCATAGGTGACCAAACGTCCCTCTGGGATTTTGGACAGCAACAGGTACAGTATGCTCCGTCTTTGTTGGTTATTTGCTATATCCATTAAGGAACCCTGTTTTTAGCTTGTTGTCTGTTATGTCAGCAGGTTAAACGCTGTACTGTACAACATTTCTTATTTTATCTTCTTTTGAGTTTTCTAATGACGCGTGTTTTAGCTGTCTGCCTACTTACTGTAGCTGTGTTGTTTTCTATGTCAGTCTCTGCCGATACGGTATGGCTTAAAAATGGTGACCGCCTAACTGGACGTATTATGCTACTGGACGGCGGCAAATTATTACTGAAAACCAATTATGCTGGCACCATCACCCTCGATATTAAAAAAGTTGCCACACTAGAGTCTGAGCAACAATTGTTAGTTCAATTGGACACTTTTACCACAGAGACCAGTAAAGCCTTGCGCCCTGCACCTGAAGGCAGTGTCACGTTGGTCAATGGTAACGAGCCTAAAACCCTCGCTCTAGCGGATATTAAGCAGCTTATGATACCGCGGCCTATTATCGAGGATTTGCGCTGGAAAGGTAACGTGAACTTTTCCGCGGATTATAAACGTAAAGAAAACAGCTCCGATGATTACAGCCTGGATGTCAGCTCAGAGCTGCGCCACGGCTTGTGGCGACATGCATTGGAGACTGATTACGATTATGAAACAAAAAATGGCACCAAGCGCACTGAGAACTTTGAGGCCAGTTACGCCTTGGACCGCTTTATTACTGAGCGCTGGTTCTGGAAAAATAAAGCCAAATATATTAATGACCATATTGAAGAGATACGTCGCCAGTATGTCTACGGTACAGGTCCAGGCTTCCAATTTTGGGACAATGAACTGGGCGGCTTTGCCCTGTCGGGGCTGATCAAGCATAATAAATTTACCTTTGAATCTGGGGAGAAGCAAAGCTTCAACTCAGGCAATTTATCGTGGAATTATAATCGTTACCTGGGTGGCAAAACGTTTGAAATATATACCAAGGGGGAAGTGGGTACGCCGTTTATTGGCGATATTGATTATGTACTAGATGGCGAGGCTGGGGCGCGCTATAAAGTCAACAGCTGGGCAGCTATCACCTTAAAAGCTGAGTGGGATAAAGTGTCAAGCAAGTATGGTGACCTGAACGATCGGCGTTATTTGATTGGCGTTGGAGTGGGTTGGTAGTTTTTGCGCACAGCCTGTGCCTGACGCACCTTGCTGGTGCCGACCATTTCAATGATCAATGAGTATTTCGGGGTGGGTGTGGTGAGCGTAGCCAAGGATGGCGTAGCGCCGGCGTTGAACCCCGCATGGGTTCATCGACGGATTAACATCTACCCCGAAGTACGGCATGCACTGATTTTGCTTGCGCAGCATGAAATTGGATCAATCACAATGTGTGCCTGACGCACCTTGCTGGTGCCGACCATTTCAATGATCAATGAGTATTTCGGGGTGGGTGTGGTGAGCGTAGCCAAGGATGGCGTAGCGCCGGCGTTGAACCCCGCATGGGTTCATCGACGGATTAACATCTACCCCGAAGTACGGCATGCACTGATTTTGCCTGCGCAGCATGAAATTGGATCAATCACAATGTGTGCCTGACGCACCTTGCTGATGCCGACCATTTCAATGATCAATGAGTATTTCGGGGTGGGTGTGGTGAGCGTAGC
>CAZEZR010000069.1:9622-15394 GCA_964516465.1 uncultured Thiopseudomonas sp.
TTAACATCTACCCCGAAGTACGGCATGCACTGATTTTGCCTGCGCAGCATGAAATAGGATCAATGTTACAAGCGCAAACCGCCATCAAGCTCCAAAATACGACCTGTGTAATAGTCGTTTTCGAAAATATACGCCACTGAGTGAGCAATCTCCTCAGGCTGACCCAACCGACCCAAAGGAATAGCCGAAACCATTCGCGCTAAAGCCTCTGGCTTCATACTTAATGCCATATCGGTTTCGATCATACCCGGCGCCACCGCCGCCACACGGATGCCGTAACGAGCCAGTTCCCTTGCCCATACTACGGTGTCGGCAGCAACACCAGCCTTAGCAGCAGAATAGTTAGCCTGCCCCATATTACCGCCACGTGAAATTGACGAGATATTAACGATAACCCCTTGATTCTCCAACTCAATCATCTTGGCTGCGACTTCACGGGTACACAAAAACACCCCAGTTAAGTTGACATCAATCACTGCCTGCCAATTGGCCAGACTCATCTTGCTCATCTCACCGTCTTTAACACGTATGGTCAAAGCATCACGCAAGATCCCTGCATTATTGATCAGACCGTGAATAGCGCCAAAATCCTCGGCGACTTGCGCAACCATCTGCGTCACTTGTTCTTCGTTAACCACATTACATATATATGCACGCGCCTGAACACCGGCGCTTTGGCAAGCAGCCACCGCTGCAGCCAACTTCTCCTGGTCTAAATCCACTAAAGCCAGATGTGCACCTTTATTAGCAAGATACTCTGCCATAGAACGACCTAAACCTTGGCCACCGCCAGTAACAATAATCACTTTACCTTGTAACTGCATTCCCACTTCCCCTTAAAGTTTAAACCATAAAATAGAGTACTTAGACGCTAAGCACCTGTTTAAAACGGCCGATTGTATTATTTTTTAAAAGATTTTGAACAGATTAATTGCTGTATTTGGCTCATATTTAATTCCGCCTCTTAGACTTTGTGTTTAACAGAGCAGTCTTCAGTCAGTACCTTCGATATTTTTTCAGCTATAACAGCCCATCCAGCCCTTTGCTTTGCTAAACTGATACTTTGATTATTTCCGAGGGGTTGAGCATGGCAACTGCATTACGCACCGTATTGGCACAACTAAATATTCGTGTCGGCGATATTGACGGCAACCTGCAACGTGTCCTTGACGCCAGCGTGCAAGCAGCACATGAGCATGAAGCTGATCTCATTGTTTTTCCTGAACTCACCTTGTGCGGCTATAACGCGCAAGACTTACTGCTGCGCGAAAGCATGCAAATCCGCATTGAGCGTGCATTAGATCGACTCTGCACCGGCCTGCCCTACAAACTGCATGCACTCATCGGCTACCCTTGGTACGAAGACGGCATACGCTATAACTGCTGTGCCCACTTTCACCAAGGCAAAATCCAAGCAGTCTATCGAAAACAGCATTTACCCACTGATCCAACCGCCTTTGCCCAGCGCTACTTCACCCCTGGCACTGAACCCCTTTTTATTGAAATCAATGAAATAAAAATTGCCGTAAGTATTGGTATTGACGTTTTGCAGCCGGAGTTTATTGAGCAAGCCAGCGCTGCTAAGGCGAGAATGATTGTCAGCCTCAACGCATCAGCGTTCCACCGCCAGAAACAAGTGCAGCGTGAACAAATGCTCAGCGATAATGCTGAGCGCGCAGAAATGCCCATCCTTTACACCAGTCAAGTGGGTGCACAAGATGATTTGATTTTTGATGGTGGCAGCTGCGCCATGGATGCCCAAGGCAATCTACGCCAACGTGCACCTGCCTTCGCTGAAGACCTCTGCTCAGTTGAACTGCAATTCACCCGCTCTGACTGCTATATCGAACGCTCAGTTATTATTCCCCTACTAAGTGATGAAGCACGAATCTATCAAGCTTTGGTTATGAGCTTGCGCAACTACACTGAGGATAATGGCTTTAAAGGTGTACTACTGGGCTTGTCCGGTGGGATTGACTCAGCTCTAGTCTTGGCCATTGCGGTCGATGCTTTAGGTGCTGATAAAGTCCAAGCTGTGATGATGCCGTATCATTACACCACGCAAATCAGCAAAGACGATGCAGAAGAACAAGCCCGCACCTTAGGTGTTGATTATAAATCAATCGAAATTGCCCCCATGGTCGAAGCTTTTACTCACACTTTGGATCCGGTGTTTGCGCGTATGCCAGCTCCTGCCAACGATACCACCGAACAAAATTTACAGGCCCGTTGTCGCGGTAACCTGCTGATGGCGCTCTCCAATAAAAATGGTTACTTGGTGCTCACCACCAGTAATAAAAGTGAAATTGCCATCGGCTACTCGACTTTATATGGCGATATGGTCGGCGGCTTCGCCCCGATCAAAGATGTGCCCAAAAGTTTTGTTTATCGCCTCGCTCATTACCGCAACAGCTTGAAGCCAGTGATTCCAAAGCGGGTTATTAGCCGTGCGCCCTCTGCGGAGTTAGCCCCTGATCAAAAAGATACCGACAGCCTACCACCGTATGACATCCTTGATGAGATTTTGCGTTTGTATGTTGAAGAAGACCTCTCAGCATTGGCTATTACCGCCAAAGGTTTTAAAGAAGAGACGGTGATGCAGGTTTTACGCTTGGTCGATATCAATGAGTTTAAACGCCGGCAAACAGCTATCGGGCCGCGGATCAGTAAGCGTAGCTTTGGCAGTGACCGACGCTATCCAATCACTAACCTATGGAAACGTGGGGACTGATAAAAAAAGGCGCACCGACCAGATATTCACCTTCGGTGCGCCATTTTATCCAGCAGCGCTGCAGCACTTTTGCCAGCACAGTTTTAAGTCATTAAAGAATCACTAAGTTATCCCGATGGATCAGCTCTGCTTCTGCCATATAACCTAAGATCGCAATAATATTCTCAGAGCATTGACCAATAATTGCTGCCGCTTCAGCAGCGCTGTAATTGCTCAAGCCACGGGCCACTTCAACGCCTTGGGCATCCACACACACCACCATCTCACCACGCAGAAAACTGCCTTCCACGGCCGTTACGCCAACCGGCAATAAGCTTTTATGATCTTCAGTGAGAGCCTTTACTGCGCCAGCGTCTAACGTCACTGTACCGCGTGTTTGCAAATGCCCAGCCAACCATTGCTTGCGCGCACCACCACGGCACTGCTCAGTCGTTAGCAAAGTACCCAAGCGCTCACCGGCATGCAAACGATCCAGCACATGCTCAAGGCGTCCGCCAACAATCACCGTATAAGCGCCCGAGCGGGCGGCTAAACGTGCAGCACGCAACTTGGTTTGCATACCACCACGGCCTAAGGCACCGGCACTTCCGCCGGCCACTGCGTCAAGAGCTGGATCATCAGCACGGGCCTCATAAATGACTTTTGCCTCTGGATTATGCCGCGGATCGGCATCGTACATGCCGTCACGATCAGTGAGGATCACCAATAAATCGGCTTCAACCAAGTTCGCCACCAAAGCCGCCAAGGTGTCATTATCGCCAAAACGAATTTCATCAGTGGCCACAGTGTCATTTTCATTGATCACTGGGATCACCCCCAACTCAAGCAAAGTGCGCAAAGTGCTGCGGGCATTTAAATAGCGTTTACGATCGGAAAGGTCATCATGGGTCAGTAAAATCTGCGCCGTGCGCTCATTGTGCTCGGCAAAACTGCTTTCCCAAGCTTTGACCAAACTCATTTGCCCAACGGCCGCCGCCGCTTGCAGCTCATGAATCGCATCGGGGCGTTCCAACCAACCCAAACGACTCATACCAGCAGCCACAGCACCGGATGACACCAGCACCACATCAATTCCCTGTTGGCGCAGAGCAACCATTTGCTGTACCCAGATCGCCATGGCATTGCGGTCCAAGCCACGGCCATCAGCAGTGAGCAAAGCACTGCCAATTTTCACTACCCAGCGCTGAGCGCCTGTTACTTTGTCGCGCATAACCCAATCCTGTTAAATATGTCTCCTCAGCGGCTGTCTAAACAGCACGCCAAGCCCATCTATCCTTCTGCGCCTGTTTAGCGCACGTAGATTATCTCTGCGCCGCCTTCATCATCGTCTTCTTCGTCGTCGTCAAAATCGTCTGCAGCATCTTCGACAGACTTCACGCCAGCACGACGCAGAGCACGTTGATCATCCAATTCTTGAATGCGCGCCCGACCTTCGTCTTCAATGCGCTGATCCAAATCAAGCAGGTACTCGGCATACTCCGGGTCTTCACTAATGCGCAGATCACGCTCTTCCAGATAGCGCATGATGGCCTGAGCTAACTCTTTAGTGCCCTCGCCATCCAAGGCAGAAATCATAAATACAGGGCCAGTCCAGCCCAGTTGATCAATCACTGCCTGCTTGCGCTCTTCACGCTCATCATCCAACAACTGATCCACCTTATTCAGCACCAACCAACGATCGCGCTCACTCAAGGAAGGACTAAACTGTTCAATCTCATCGACAATAATTTGTGCGTCCAAGGCGGGATCAGTGAAATCAATCGGCGCTAAGTCAACAATATGCAATAACAAGCGAGTACGGGTTAAGTGTTTCAGGAAACGAATTCCTAAACCTGCACCTTCCGCTGCGCCTTCAATAACCCCTGGAATATCCGCCACGACAAAGCTTTTAAAACGACCGATGCTGACCACGCCAAGGTTTGGAATCAGCGTGGTAAATGGATAGTCCGCCACTTTCGGCTTAGCTGCAGAGACTGAGCGAATAAAGCTACTTTTGCCCGCATTGGGCAAACCGAGCAAACCCACATCCGCCAGCAGTTTCATTTCCAGCTTGAGATTACGTAGCTCACCAGGCTTACCGTCACTGGTTTGCCGAGGTGCACGGTTGGTACTGGACTTAAAACGGGTATTCCCCAAACCATGCCAACCGCCCTGCACCACTAAAATACGCTGACCTTCTTCGGTCAAATCGCCAATCACTTCTTGGGTGTCGGCATCAATTATGGTGGTACCGACCGGTACTTTTAAGATGGTATCTTCACCTTTGGCACCGGTCTGATCATTACCACGACCATTTTCACCGCGCTGCGCATTAAAGCGGCGAGTGTAGCGATAGTCCACTAAGGTGTTGAGGTTGGTATCAGCTTCCATATAAATAGAGCCGCCATCACCGCCATCACCTCCGTTAGGACCACCAAATTCAATAAACTTTTCCCGGCGAAAACTCATGCAGCCATTGCCGCCATCACCAGCTTTTACAACAATTGAAACTTCATCAACGAACTTCATTCTTGTGCCTCCTGCGAGCCCGCAGGCTTATGGATCCTCTGAAAGTATCAGCCAACACGAGCAGATATCTGGTGCAAGGTATGCACACAATCAAACTGACTCCAGGAACAAGCCAGCATATTGGCAACCGTGCAACACCGCCTATCTTGCGGGCAAGCACTTACAGAGGTTTCTTGTAAAATATATACGCAGGATACAACAAGCACGGGAATCCGTCTTTACTGCCTGCACAAACAAAAAAGCCCCGTCAAGATGACAGGGCTTTTCTGGATAAAGTTACTTAGGCAGACACGACGCTAACGTAGCGACGTCCGAACTGACCTTTAACTTCAAATTTCAACACACCTGGTTCTTTAGCAAACAAGGTATGATCTTTGCCCATGCCTACACCGGCACCTGCGTGGAATTCAGTACCGCGCTGACGCACGATGATGTTTCCAGCATTTACAGTTTGGCCGCCGTACATCTTAACGCCTAAGCGTTTCGATTCCGAGTCGCGACCGTTGCGGGTACTACCGCCAGCTTTTTTCGTT
>CAZEZR010000070.1:0-14945 GCA_964516465.1 uncultured Thiopseudomonas sp.
AAACGTAAGCGCCCAGAACCGTCTGAGCGACGCTGACTCATGCGTGAGTCAAGCGTTCAAAAGTACGCCCTGTTGTTATTGATTTCAAGTGTTGCGTGGAAAGATTTATAGGGTGTGTTATTAAAGGTTTGGATTTTATTAGGGAAATCATATTTGGTATGCGACTTAATATGTCGTATATGTATGTTAATTAACTATTAATCATACTAATATCAAAAGTTAATACTTTAACTATGGTAAGTTAATGTTAACCGATCAAGTACAACAGACTGCCTACTTAGAGTACTGGGGTAAAGCACAGCGACAGTTTGATCAGCCTGGATCTGACTACCATCTTCTTGTTTATCATTGCTTAGACGTTGCCGCGGTAGGCCAAGCAATACTTGATGCAAATGCAGGACTCAAGACTGATTTAGCCAGTTTTTTAGAAATTACCGAAGCGCAACTTTCTAGTGTTTTTTCTTTTATGCTGACGCTGCATGATTTAGGTAAGTTTGCATCCTCTTTTCAAAAGCTCTATTTAAACAGCAGTAGTGATCTTTATCGTCCTATTAATTGTCATGAATATGATGGGAAAGACTTTCGTCATGATCGCCTAGGGCTGTATTTCTGGAAACTTATTCAGAGCGATGTGCTGGCGGCAGTAATAGGCAATGATCAACTGGAGCGTCGTGCTCAGGAGCGAATGCTCGATACGCTCACTGTGTTGGCTGATTGTGTTTTAGGGCATCACGGAAAGCCGATTAATAAGAATGATGTCAACGCCATTAAAGCGTTTGTCGAGCCACATAACGAACAAGCTGTGGCTGAGTTTACAAAGGATATGCTGGCTATTTTTAAGCCTGAGTTGCCTCTAGAGAAACTTGCCTCAAAAGATTGGCTGCGAAAACTAAAACAGATGAGTTGGCATTTGGCTGGTATTGCAGTCATTGCTGACTGGGTAGGCTCTGACAGTTATTTTTTCCATTACCGCACAGAAAAAATAGCTTTATACGATTATTGGCTTACTGCTCAGGAAATTGCTGAGCATGCACTGGCGGCAACCGATCTTTGGCGTCCTCTAAATGTACAGCCATTTTTGTCCATTCAAGCACATTATGGGTTTCCACCCACGCCATTACAGCGGTGGGCTGAAACGGTTGAAATAGACCAAACACCTCAGCTGTTTATTTTAGAAGATGTCACGGGTTCTGGAAAAACAGAGGCGGCACTTGCTTTGACGCATCGCTTAATTGAAGCAGGTGCCGCAGAGGGTTTTTACTTCGGCTTGCCAACTATGGCGACCTCGAACGCCATGTTTAGTCGAGTTGCCGCGCACTATCAGCAAATGCTTGCAGGTCATGATGGTAAAAAACCAAGCATCGTATTAGCGCATGGCGCGCGAGAAATGAATGATTTGTTTCGCGAAGCAGTGCTGGCCTCTGGCGCGACTGACAGTAATTATCACGACACGGATAAAACAGCGACAGCACAATGTAACCAGTGGTTGGCTGACTCACGCAAAAAAGCGTTGCTTGCACCTGTTGGTGTTGGAACTATAGACCAAGCTTTGCTCGCTGTACTGCCACGCCGTCATCAATCGTTGCGTCTGCTTGGTCTTAATCGCAAAGTGCTGATATTTGATGAGGTTCACGCAGCAGACGAATACATGTTTGAACTGTTAGAAAGTCTGCTTGGTCTGCATTTTCATCAAGGTGGTTCGGTTATTTTATTAACAGCAACCTTAGCTAAAAAACAACGTCAGCGTTTAGTTGATATTTGGCTTACTGCCAGCAACTTACCTAGGCAGGCATTACAGCAAGATGCTTTTCCTCTAGCGACTAAAGTGACGTTTAACCAGCAGCAGCCTTTAACAGAATATCCGCTCGAAAGTCGAGCCGATGTCAGTCGAGAGGTTTGCATTAAAGTAATAAGCAGCTTAGATGCATGTGTTGCCACCGTGCTGGATGCGACTGCGCGTGGCGAGTGCGTGGTGTGGGTACGCAATACAGTCAATGATGCACTTGATGCTTATAGATTGATTCAACAGCGTCTACTCCAGCCTGAAAACTGCCTGTTATTTCATAGCCGCTTTGTTTTGCAAGATCGAAAAAATATTGAGACGAAAGTTTTGTCGTTGTTCGGAAAGCAAAGCAGTAAGCGTGAGCGTCAAGGTAAAGTTTTGATTGCCACGCAAGTGTTTCAAGAAAGCCTCGATGCTGATGCCGATCTGATGATTTCTGATATTTGCCCGATTGATGATCTTATTCAACGGGCGGGGCGCTTGCATCGCCATACCCGCAATACGAATAAAGCTTATGAGCGCAATATCCAAGACACAAGACCGGCTCCGATTTTATATGTGCATGCGCCTGAGTGGGATGCTAATCCTCAAACCGATTGGCTCAGCAAAGATTTTCAGGGTTCTGAGTATGTCTATCGTTCGCCTGGACGTTTGTGGTTGGGGTTGCGAGAGCTATTGAAACTGGGCGCTATACGCATGCCCGGAGAAGCGCGGCAACTGATTGAGTCGGTGTACGGTGATAGCGCTTATGAGCAGATACCTGAAACCTTAAAGCATAAAGAGCATGAGTTGCTCGGCGAGCAGCGCAGTAAAGCGGCCAAGGCAAAAACGGGCGTCTTGAACTGGCAGCGTCATGGTTATAGTGCAGAAAGTGCTGCTGGTTGGTACGAGGACGATACTGATATAGGCACCCGTCACAGCGATATTGAAACGGTGGAAGTAGTTTTGCTGAAAAAGACCGCCAATAACGGTTTGGCTTTTTGGGTGGATGATCAGCGTTTTGGTCTTGCGTTGAGCACTGTGAAGCTATCTAAAAAGAAATACGGGGATAACCTTGCCCAAGTCCCTACCGTTCTTGAGTCTGCCTTGTTAGAACTGCAGAACAAAAACAAATACATGGAGTATCAGCGAGTGTGGATTCCAGATGAAGATCCTGTTTTTACTTACGACACAGTTATGGGCTTTTCTGAAAAGTAAATCCCCGCTAATCAGGAGTGATTTTAATGAATAAAAACGTTTTACGAGATCCGTTTTTTCCGTTTCAAATGCGCGATGGCTCAGAGCAAGTTCTGCCATTAACAGCTATAGCGGATGCGGATGTGATGGATTTTGCATTGCCGCGTGCTGACTTTCAGGGCGCAGCGTATCAGCTAGCGATTGGCGTGTTACAAACAGTTTTTGCGCCAGATGATAAGCATGATTGGCGAGATTTGTACGATGAAGCGCCAAGCTTGAATGAGTTGAAAGAAGCCTTTGATAAGGCGGCGCATGCATTTAATGTGAGCGGTGATGGCCCTTTGTTTATGCAGGATTTTGCCCCGCTAGCCGAACAAAAGCCAACGACAGTTGCAGGGTTATTAATTGAAGCACCTGGAGCTGAAACTTTAAGGAAAAACACTGACCATTTTATTAAGCGTGGTGTCGGTAGTGTCATGTCGTTAGAAATGGCTACTCTGGCTTTATTTGCCCTACAAATTAATGCACCAGAAGGAGGGCGTGGGCATAGAGCAGGTTTGCGTGGCGGAGGGCCATTAACAACACTGCTTTTACCAACAAAAGAAGTGACTTCTTTATGGAGAAGGCTTTGGTTAAACGTAATTAACCTAGAAGCTTGGAGTTATGACGAGCCCGATCTAAATAGTGACGATATTTTTCCATGGTTGGCACCTACGAAAACAAGTGAGAAAAAAGGTACAGAAATCTATGCATCCGATGTGCATCCGCTGCATATGTATTGGGCTATGCCAAGACGTATCCGCTTGATTGTCAATGAAGGCACTGAGCAGTGCCAGATTAGCGGTGTTATGGCTGAGCAAGTAGTCAGTGAGTACCGCACCCAAAACTATGGCGGTAATTATTCAGGGAGTTGGCGTCATCCGCTGACACCTTACAAACACAACCCCAAAAAGCCTGATGACGAACATCTGTCTGCCAAAGGACAGCCTGGCGGGCTAACCTATAAAACTTGGGATGCGCTGACGCTAACTGATGATTCAGAAGGGCAGCGCTGCGCGCAGGTGGTTGAGCATTTCTATCAAATGTTTGATGGCTATGAGGATCTATTCGGCGAGCTGCCTCGTCTTTGGGTGTTTGGGTTTGATATGGAAAGTATGAAAGCTCGTGGTTGGTACTCGGTGTCTATGCCGTTATTTGCAATACCCGCGCAACAGCAAGCTGCTTTTCTACGCCCTATCAAAACCTTACAAAGTTTGGCTTCCAATGCTTTATGGCATTGCCGTAAACAAATAAAAGAAGCTTGGTTTGAACGGCCCGGTGATGCAAAAGGGGATACCTCTTTTATTGACCTTGAGTTTTGGCAGCGCAGTGAGGCCGCTTTTTATAAAGCCGTACAGCAGTTGGTCAGTCAAGAGAGCAGTGAGGCTCAAGCTTTGACCGCGCCGTGTGCCAGCGAGTGGCTGAACGCGCTACGTCATACCTGTATTAACTTATTTGATGAGTATGCACTGTCTGCTGGCTTGGGCAATCAACGCTCAATGGAAAAGCGTATTCAAGCGCGCCGAGCTTTAATGGGCTGGTTATTCGGCGGCAAAGACATTAAAGCCTTTATATCAAATCATAAAATACCTACAGCCAAGGAGGTTGCGTAATGAACAAAGACGTTGAACGAATTGTGCAACGATGGTGGCAATGCATGTTTTTGTCACCGGACGAATTGAATAAAACAGGACTGTATCCCGCACCTACAGCGCACAAAGCACAGCTCAAACGTTGCGACAGTATCGACGCGGCAATGCTCACTGAAGGCTTTAGAAAGCTTTGGTTTTCTCTGCCTGAGGAACTCACGCAAACAGCTAAATCAACTGAGGTTGAGTGTTGGGCAACCATCGCGGCAGCCTTGGTGTATGTGAAAAATGATTCTAATACCAAGCTGGCAGAAGCAGCGGGAAGTAAAGCAGGGGGTGAAAAGTCGGTTGTGAGCGAGCTGCGTTTTGCTCAGTTACAAGACGCGAAAACAGCGGATGATTTTCTGCGCCGTTTACGCCGTATATTGCAGCAAATTAAGGGCGATATTTCAGTTGCTTCTTTAGCGCAAGACATAGAGCAGTGGTTTAAAGAGCACCACTCATTAATACCGCGCAAAGCGGATAAGCGGATTGCAGTGCAGTGGGCGATGGATTATTACCGCGCTGCTTCGAAGAAATAAGTCGTTATTCATAGAATTTTAAAGGAAGAGCTATGAGCCAATTTATTCAGTTACATTTATTAACCTCCTATGCACCATCGAATCTTAATCGTGACGATCTAGGTCGCCCTAAAACTGCAAAAATGGGTGGTTATGAGCGTTTACGCGTGAGCTCGCAAAGCCTTAAACGTAATTGGCGTGTGTCTGATTTGTTTGAGCAAGCCATGGCCGGCAATATTGGTATTCGCACCAAGCGTTTTGGTGTCGAGGTTTATGACGCTTTACTGGCAGCCGGTGTTAAAGAAAAATCAGCGAAAGAGTGGGCTACCAGCATTGCTGGCGTCTTTGGTAAAGGTAAAAAAGATTCGCTTGAAATAGAACAGCTCGCTCATATTAGCCCTGCAGAGCAAGAAGGCGCGTTGGCGCTTGCTAAGCTGTTAGCTGCAGAAGAAAGAGCCCCAACAGACGCTGATCTTAAGCTGTTGAAGGCCGATCAAACCGCCGTTGATATTGCTTTATTTGGCCGTATGCTGGCTTCAAGCCCAGCTTTTAATGTTGAAGCTGCCTGCCAAGTTGCACACGCAATCAGCGTACACAGTGTTGTGGTGGAAGATGATTATTTCACCGCTGTTGATGATTTAAATGATGGCAAAGTGGATTCAGGTTCATCACACATTGGCGAGTCCGGCTTCGCAGCAGCACTATTTTACAGCTACATTTGCATCAATAAATCCCAGCTTATTGACAATCTAGATGGCAATGAAGAGTTGGCTAATAATGCGATTAAAGCCTTAGTTGAAGCCGCTGTAAAAATATCGCCTACTGGCAAGCAAAACAGTTTTGCATCACGCGCATACGCAAGTTTTGTGTTAGCCGAAAAAGGAACGCAACAACCTCGCTCGCTGTCGGTTGCATTCTTAAAGCCAGTAACAGATGAAGATCAAGCCTCAGCAGCAATTGCTGCTTTGCAGTTACAGGCAGACAACTTTGACAAAGTATACGGCGCGTGTGCCGATGAGCGTTACGCGATCAATGCAATGCAAGGCGAAGGTAGCTTTGATGAGCTAGCGAAGTTCATTACGCAATAATGGAGGCGTTATGAAAGCTTATTTAGTCTTTAGGCTATACGGGCCGTTAGCCAGTTGGGGTATGCCTGCAGTCGGGGGTGATCGCCCAACCGCTGTTCAGCCAACACGCTCTGCATTACTCGGACTATTAGCTTCCGCACTGGGTATTGAGCGTGATAAAGAGGATGCACTGCAAACACTGCAAAAGAGTGTCAGTTTTGCTGTAAAACAAACAGTGCCAAGTTCTTTGATGCGTGATTACCATACAGCGCAAGTGCCGACTCACAGTAATAAAATTACGCATTTCACGCGTAAAAGTGAGTTGGATTCTGCCCATTTAAATACAGTCCTCTCGAGTAGAGATTATCGCTGTGATGGGGTTTGGATTATTGCAGTGTCTTTGACGTCAGCAGCGACTGTGACGTTAGAGCAGTTGCAGAGAGGGTTACTAAATCCGGTCTATAGTTTGTATTTAGGCCGTAAGTCTTGCCCGTTGGCTGTTCCTTTACAACCTAAAATAATTACCGCGCAAAATCTTAAAGACGCTTTAGATTCTCCTTTCCCACCACTGACACGCTCAGAAAAAGAAGACAATTTATGGCTTGGTGCAAACGGTTGGGTGACCTATTACTGGGAAGGTGACAAACACGCGTTTGCAGGCCAGAACGTGATCACAACTCACCCATGGGATGATCCGGTAAATAGAAGCCGCTGGCAGTTCAAACAGCGGCCTATGCATCAGTTTTCAACTCAGGAGAGTGTTTGATGTTTTTATCTAAAGTGACACTGCAAAACAGTGCTCAAGCCTCGTTGGAACTCGCTAAGTTGGCCAGTAATGGTGTGTATTCATCGCACCAACTGTTGTGGACGTTGTTTAAAGAGGCACAAGTACGCGAGTTTTTGTATCGCGAAGAAATGGGGCCGGCAGGTAAGCCTGAGTTTTTTGTTTTATCCAGCACAATGCCTGTGGCTGATAAAACGGTACTAAGTGTGCAAAGTAAAGCGTTTCAGCCACAGCTTAGCAGTGGCCAACGGCTGGGGTTTAAGTTGCGGGTGAACCCAACTGTTTGCATTACCGACAGCCAAGGTAAAAGCAAACGCCATGATGTACTGATGCATGCAAAAAAGCAGCCAGAAGCCAAGTCTATGACAGCTGCAGATTTAACCATTGTGACGCAGCACGCTGCCCACAGTTGGATTGCTGATGAGCGACGTTTGCAAAGCTGGGGCATCGAGCTGGAAGCATTGCCGGACATGATCAGTTATGAGCAGCATAAAAGTAAAAAAAGAGGCGGGCACAATGTTCAGTTTTCCAGTGTGGACTTTCAAGGAGTACTAACAGTAAAAGAGCCAGAACTGTTCTTATCGCAGTATGTAAAAGGTTTTGGCCGCGCTAAAGCACTTGGGTGTGGGCTTATGCTTATTCGGCCAGTGTAATGGGGTTTATTCCACTAAAACCTATCCCCATCAAAGATCGCAACTCAATGATTTTTATTGGAAAAGGGCGCATTGATGTTAGGGACGGAGCCTTTGTCGTCATTGATGAGGTCAACGGAGAGCGTATGCACATTCCAGTCGGATCTGTTGTATGCATTATGCTCGAACCTGGCACTCGTATTAGTCATGCGGCCGTTAAACTTGCGGCCGCAACAGGAACCTTGCTGATCTGGGTGGGCGAGGCGGGCGTACGGCTTTATTCTGTTGGGCAGCCCGGCGGCGCACGCTCTGATAAGTTGTTATATCAGGCAAAACTTGCCTTGGATGATGAGTTGCGCCTGAAAGTAGTGCGTAAAATGTTTGAAATTCGCTTCAATGAAGCAGCACCGCAACGCCGCAGTGTTGATCAATTGCGCGGTATTGAAGGCGCAAGAGTACGAGCAACGTATAAGTTACTTGCCAAGCAGTATGGCGTTGAGTGGAATGGCCGCAAGTATGATCCCAAAGACTGGGCAAAAGGCGATGTGATTAATCAGTGCATTAGCGCAGCAACCTCTTGCCTGTACGGTGTAACGGAAGCTGCGATTTTAGCGGCAGGTTATGCGCCTGCAATTGGTTACTTGCATACAGGCAAGCCCTTATCCTTTGTTTACGATATAGCTGACTTAATCAAGTTCGATACGGTTGTGCCTGTTGCTTTCAAAATAGCGGCTAAGCACCCCAAGCGACCGGATCAGGAGGTTCGTCTTGCTTGTCGAGAAGTCTTTCGTACTAGTAAAACACTGCGCAACCTTATTCCTCTTATTGAAGAAGTACTTGCTGCTGGTGAGGTTTTGCCGCCAACCCCTCCAGAAGATTCGCAACCGCCCGCTATACCAGAGCCTGAAAGTATAGGAGATGAAGGGCACCGCACAGCTTAGAGGATACTTATGAGTATGTTAGTGGTTGTAACTGAAGCAGTGCCGCCGCGATTGCGTGGTCGCTTAGCTGTTTGGCTGTTAGAAATACGAGCTGGTGTTTATGTTGGAGATATGAGTCGCCGCATACGTGAAATGATTTGGCAGCAAGTTGAAGAGTTGGCTGAAGATGGGAATGTTGTTATGGCTTGGGCGACGAATACTGAGTCTGGCTTTGATTTTATTACCTATGGTGAAAATCGAAGAATGCCTGTGGAGTTTGATGGATTAAGACTTGTTACATTCCTGCCTGAGAGCGCGGATTGATAATAGAAGCTGCTCTTTAAAAACCGGAATTTTATTGGTAGAAATTTAGGTGATGAATTTCTTTAATGAAATCAAGCATGTAGACTTAGACGTGTTCCCCGTATGCACGGGGCTAAACTGGGTTTTCTTCTGCTGAGGTTTGGCAACATTTGCGTGTTCCCCGTATGCACGGGGCTAAACTGAGCATGAGGCCACGGAACGTCAGCGCCGTACCGTGTTCCCCGTATGCACGGGGCTAAACCGGAGTGGAGGCGACAGCAGACGGCAGCACCGGTGTGTTCCCCGTATGCACGGGGCTAAACCGCCACCGCCGCACCCGGCAGCGTGCAGGAGTTGGTGTTCCCCGTATGCACGGGGCTAAACCGCGTCTGATACACATCGAGAAACGGCTTACCTAGTGTTCCCCGTATGCACGGGGCTAAACCGGTAACGCAGCAGAACTGTTAAGAGCGCTGCGTGTGTTCCCCGTATGCACGGGGCTAAACCGCCATACAAGTTCTACCCAGCGGTTTGCGTCGCGTGTTCCCCGTATGCACGGGGCTAAACCGCTATTATCGATGCCGCGCGCGACTACGCAAGAGTGTTCCCCGTATGCACGGGGCTAAACCGTTCTCTGTGGATAACGAAGCGAACGCATCACTGTGTTCCCCGTATGCACGGGGCTAAACCGATTTAAACAGTTGCAAGCAGAACAACAACAGACGTGTTCCCCGTATGCACGGGGCTAAACCGCCGCTTAGGCTGAATGCCTGTGATTCGATGATGTGTTCCCCGTATGCACGGGGCTAAACCGACAACTTTGATTTCAGTTTTGAAAAGGCATATGTGTTCCCCGTATGCACGGGGCTAAACCGCCGCACGCAGCAACACTAGCTGCAGTCGCTCAGTGTTCCCCGTATGCACGGGGCTAAACCGTTTCTCGACCAATATGGTTGAAGTATGTTGCAGTGTTCCCCGTATGCACGGGGCTAAACCGGAATCATTTGTGTTCGGACAGCCGCGCTAACTGTGTTCCCCGTATGCACGGGGCTAAACCGGTCTGGCAATGCAGTCCAATAAAGCCCCATCAGTGTTCCCCGTATGCACGGGGCTAAACCGGGCTTGGCTGGGTTTATAAAAGCAAGTGGAGTGTGTTCCCCGTATGCACGGGGCTAAACCGCACCGTGCGACTACTCAGGCTGGTCATTTGCGGTGTTCCCCGTATGCACGGGGCTAAACCGGTGTGATGTTGAGTGGGGGTTAGGTGTGGTCTGTGTTCCCCGTATGCACGGGGCTAAACCGCGTATATGCAGAAATACTATGATTATGCGAATGTGTTCCCCGTATGCACGGGGCTAAACCGTGAAGTGGCTACGTTCGGTGCTAAAAAGTACAGTGTTCCCCGTATGCACGGGGCTAAACCGCTAGTGCTGACGCTGTGCAGATCATCACGTCAGTGTTCCCCGTATGCACGGGGCTAAACCGCCTGATGCACTATCATAGTACGCTTGCCCATGGTGTTCCCCGTATGCACGGGGCTAAACCGATTATGGAGTTGTCGTAAATGTACGCACGAAACGTGTTCCCCGTATGCACGGGGCTAAACCGCGTAGCGGTGATATACTTCCCGACATTGAAGAGTGTTCCCCGTATGCACGGGGCTAAACCGTTTAAAAACCCAACTACCACTACCAATAAGGTGTGTTCCCCGTATGCACGGGGCTAAACCGCCATGGGTCATCCTGCCACACAGTATCAGCGCGTGTTCCCCGTATGCACGGGGCTAAACCGGGTATTACACTCGTTAGCCTCAGCAATCATGGGTGTTCCCCGTATGCATAGGGCTAACCTAGTTGTTATTGATCAGGATTTTACTTAAAGCGGGGTCCGCAGGCGGCAACCAGCAATAAAGCAGCCGCTAACACGGCAAATGCTGCGCTTAATGAGCTGTAGTGCGCAACTGCCCCCATCATTGCAGGTCCTGCCAGTACGCCAGCAAAGCCAATGGTGGTGGCTGCAGTGATTGCCAGATGGGTTGGCATATGGGACTGTTTGCTTAAAGAAGAAATCAGCACTGGTGACACATTGGCGCAGCCCAACCCACATAAAGCATAACCAAGCAATGCAACACTCCAGTGTGGGCTGACAATACTTAGGGCGATACCGCCTGCAGCCAGCAAGCCGCCACCGCTAATAATCCGTACACGGCCAAACATGTCCACCAGCGCATCACCCAAAAAACGGCCTATGGCAACCATTACAGCAAAGCTGGCGTAGCCCAAACCCGCTTGTGCGGTTGCAATCTGTTTTTCTTCAATGAGAAATAAAGCGCTCCAGTCTAAAATAACCCCTTCGGCTAAGTAGACAATAAAGCACATTAAACCCACTAATAAGATCCAACTGTTGGGCCAGATAAAGGCTGTCGCACCGCGCAGTGTACGCTCATCCAAATAACCTTTGACCGCATATAGACTGAGTAACAGCATTAGAGCAACAAGCAGCAAAGTGCTGAGCAAAGCAGATAAACCGAGCATCAGCAGAACAATCATCAGTCCTGCTCCGGCAATTGTACCCAGGCTAAACATACCGTGAAAATTTGACATCATGCTGCGATTGGCGCGATTTTCAATGCTTAAGCCTTGGATATTGAGAATCACATCCAGCACTCCGAGGGAGCCGCCAAATAAAAATAAAGCCAGCCCTAGCAGCCACAACGATGACACTGTGGCCATGGCGAGTAATGCAGCTAATAAAACAATTGTAATCACGCTCAAACAATGGCGAATGCTAAAGCGGTTGGTTAACGCCGCAGAGATCGGCATGCAACACAATGAGCCAACACCAATACTGAGCAGCATCAGGCCAAAGGTGGCATCACTCATGGGTATTTTTAAACGCACATAAGGCACTAAAGGTGCCCAAATAGATAAACCCATGCCGACGATAAAGTAGCCAATACGGGAGGCGAGGATATTGAAAATCAGTGGGTCGTGATTGGTTTTTAGAGTTAACATAAGGGCTTTTGATTAGAAGAGGGCTGGCGAAAAGAACGCTCGCCAGCCATGCAGCTGCTTATCCGCACAACAGCAAAGCAAGTAAATTCGCAGTACACGAAGTATAGGCTTTATCATTTATGGTTTTAAGGTCGAACGGCAAGGGCAGCAGGCAGAGCGCGATTAATGCAAATTGCTGAGAACTAACGTGGTATATTACCCGCAAATAATTGATTTGTGATAGGTATTATGAAGTTCGTACATCGGCGAGAATTTTTAAATGAAGATGACACAGTGATAATTCACTGCTCGCAAACCTGCAATATCCGTCTTATGAATGACCGCAATTTTCGCAGCTATAAAAATGGTGGCCGCCATACCTATTATGGTGGTGCTTTTGAAGATTTTCCGGCACGGATAAAAGTACCCAGCACGGGCAACTGGAATATCACCATAGATACGCTGACGCGCAAGGCCATTAGCGTGACCCGCAAAGCAGACTTCACCCATAAAATTAAAATTGTGCGCAATAAAGATAAATAACAGGTTTTGCTTAAGCTGTTTTTAGCCCAGCGCGGTATCGAGAAACATCATCACCGCAAAGCCTAGCATCAAACCAGATGTTGCAGCCGCTTGGTGGCCATTACGGTGAGTTTCTGGAATCACTTCGTGACACACCACAAAAATCATTGCTCCTGCGGCTAAGCCCATGCTCACTGGATAAGCCAAGACCACGCTACTGGACATGGCAAAGCCTAGAATGGCACCTAAGGGCTCTAGCAGTCCTGTTGCTGCACCAATCAGAAAAGACTTAGTGGTGCTCAAGCCCACGCTGCGCAAGGCTAAGGCCACGGCAAAACCTTCCGGAATATCTTGAATTGCAATGGCGATGGTCAGTGGCAGGCCTATTTTAAAATCGCCATGGGTAAAGGAAATGCCAATGGCCATGCCTTCCGGTAAATTATGCAAAGCAATAGCGAAGACAAACAGCCAAATCCCGCTGACTCGTTGGCATTCTGTTCCACAGAGTGTTTCGCTGGCTGGGCCGTGGGGGATAAAATAATCTAAGCCAAGCATCATAATTGTGCCTAGGCCTAAGCCCAGCGCCACAATGCCTGCAGCTAAAAAACGTTGTTCTAGAATCTCTTGTGCTGCGTCAATACCTGGAAGAATCAATGAGAAGGCGCTGGCTGCTAGCATCATGCCTGCGGCAAAACCGAGCAGACTGTCTTGGCTGCGTATGCTGGTGGAGTGGGTGAAATAAATCAGTAGCGCACCGAATGCTGTGGCAAGAAAACCTGCTATTCCGCCGCTAAGCGCATAATGAAAATGATCGAGCTGTAGACCTTGATAGATAGAGACCAGTATCAATACAGTAATGAGCAATACAATCGCAGCAAAACTTAGGCTAAGCCAAGGCTTGTTGCGCGCTTGTGCTCGCCAAGCCTGCAGCATTTCTGGTTGGGCTTTGTCTGTTGTGCGCATTGTCGCCACCTCCGTAACAGGCTTTGAGTGTACGAAACTCTAAGCAGTTCGGACAGTAGGCAAATGAGTAAAGAATTAAAGCGGAGTATAAAGTCCACTGAAACAAAAATGCCCCGCATTAAGCGGGGCATTTAGTGTTGCAATCGACGCTAAATCACACTTCTAGCACAGGGATAGTCGCTTTAGCAGCGGCTTCTGTGTAGTTGGCCATTTGGTCGAAGTTGAGGTAGCGGTAGACATCAGCGGACATGCTGTCGATGTCTGCTGCGTACTCCATGTACTCGGCAACTGTTGGTAACTTACCAGTGATCGAGGCAACTGCCGCAAGCTCAGCTGAAGCCAAGAATACGTCGGTGTTGTCGCCTAAGCGGTTGGGGAAGTTACGGGTTGAGGTTGACACCACAGTGGCACCTGTTTCAACACGTGCTTGGTTACCCATGCACAGTGAGCAGCCAGGCTCTTCAATACGGGCGCCGGCTTTCTCGTAGGTCTCGTAGTAGCCTTCTTCAGTCAGCTGATACTTATCCATACGGGTTGGTGGTGCTAACCACAGACGGGTTGGCATCTTGCTATCAACTTTCTGCAGCAGTTTACCCGCAGCACGGAAGTGACCGATGTTGGTCATGCAAGAACCGATGAACACTTCATCAATTTTGCGACCTTCAACTTCAGACAGCAGACGTGCATCGTCTGGATCGTTTGGCGCGCACAGAATCGGCTCGTTGATTTCAGACAAGTCGATTTCGATAACTGCAGCGTACTCAGCATTAGCATCCGCTTGCAGTAGCTCAGGGTTGGCTAACCATGCTTCCATGGCTTGGGCACGACGCTCAATGGTACGTACATCACCATAACCTTCACTGATCATCCAGCGCAGCATCGTAATGTTAGAGCGTAAGTACTCAGCAATCACTTCTTCTGGCAGTTTAATGGTGCAACCAGCAGCAGAACGCTCAGCAGACGCATCAGACAGCTCAAACGCTTGCTCAACAGTCAGATCGTTTAGACCTTCAATTTCGAGAATACGACCAGAGAAGATGTTCTTCTTGCCTTTCTTCTCAACAGTCAGCAGACCTTCCTGGATTGCGTAGTAAGGAATGGCATGAACCAGGTCACGTAAAGTGATACCAGGCTTCATTTCACCTTTAAAGCGAACCAGTACTGATTCAGGCATATCCAGTGGCATAACGCCAGTAGCTGCGGCGAAGGCAACCAGACCTGAACCTGCAGGGAAGGAGATACCAATTGGGAAGCGGGTGTGAGAGTCACCACCGGTACCAACGGTGTCAGGCAGTAACATACGGTTCAACCAGCTGTGGATGATACCGTCGCCTGGACGCAGGGAAACACCACCACGGTTCATAATGAAGTCAGGCAGTGTGTGGTGGGTGATTTCGTCAATCGGCTTTGGATAGGCTGAGGTGTGGCAGAACGACTGCATCACCAAGTCTGCAGAGAAACCTAAGCAGGCTAAGTCTTTCAGCTCGTCACGGGTCATGGGACCTGTGGTGTCTTGCGAACCAACGGTGGTCATCTTCGGCTCACAGTAGGTGCCAGGGCGTACGCCTTGACCTTCTGCTAAACCACATGCGCGACCAACCATTTTCTGCGCTA
>CAZEZR010000071.1:0-14775 GCA_964516465.1 uncultured Thiopseudomonas sp.
GCCCGGCAGGATTCGAACCTGCGACCACCCGCTTAGAAGGCGGGTGCTCTATCCAACTGAGCTACGGGCGCTTGCTCTATCACTACTAAGTAGCAACTGACCAAGGCTCGAATGCTGTCCAATAAATTGTTCAGCTTTCGTATCCAGCTCCGGGCTGTACTGGGTAAGCGGGGTGAATATTACCGATGGTTATTGAGTACGTCAAGCATTATTTAAAAAGAATCAATGAGTTACTCGCAAGAGACAAATACTTGCCTCGCTTCTTTGCCCGATGTCGCTGGTCGTGCGAGAATAGCCGCATCTTTTTTTTACTCATATTAGTATGGCCCACTACCTCATGACAGCACAATTGATTGACGGCAAACAGATCGCCGCAAATATTCGTCAAGATATCACCCAGAAAGTACAAGATCGTCTCAGCCAAGGTTTACGTGCACCTGGCTTAGCGGTGATTTTAGTTGGCAACGATCCAGCCTCTGAGGTTTATGTCGCCCACAAACGTAAAGACTGTGAACAAGTAGGCTTTCAATCGCAAGCTTATGACCTACCCGCCAGCACCACACAAATAGAGCTGCTTGATTTAATCGACCGGCTTAATGCTGATAACAATATAGATGGCATTTTAGTCCAGCTACCCCTGCCAGATCATCTTGACTCCTCTTTGTTGCTCGAGCGCATCAGTCCTTATAAAGATGTTGATGGCTTCCACCCATACAACATTGGTCGCCTAGCCCAGCGCATGCCGTTAATGCGCTCCTGTACCCCAAAGGGCATTATGACCCTCTTGGAACACACTGGCGTGGATTTGCATGGTTTAGATGCAGTGGTAGTTGGCGCATCCAATATTGTTGGTCGTCCCATGGCATTTGAATTGTTATTAGCCGGCTGCACCACTACTATTACCCACCGTTTTACCGAAAACTTAGAAGAGCATGTGCGTCGCGCTGACCTGGTGATCGTTGCTGTGGGCATTCCTAACTTGGTGAAAGGCGAGTGGATTAAACCAGGCGCCATAGTGATCGACGTTGGTATCAACCGCCAAGACAATGGCAAGCTGGTCGGTGATGTAGGTTTTGCTGCAGCCTTGGAGCGTGCCGCCTGGATCACCCCTGTGCCTGGCGGTGTTGGCCCCATGACCCGCGCCAGCTTGTTGGAAAATACGTTGCAAGCATGCGAGCAAGCAGAGCAAGCATAATCACTGACTGTGCAGCCTCACCCTGCTGCACAGTCTCCTGAGTTTTTTATCTACCCAGCACTGCAAAGGCGGATAAAACCAGCTTTACAAACACTTCTTGATCATCGCATTGATTTTCTGCGCCCGCGGATCCACCAAGACGCTGGCCCCAAGGCTGTTGGTAATAAACGCTACGCTCACTTCCCGCTCAGGATCGGCGCAGCCTAACGTGCCACCGGCACCTGGATGGCCAAAACCCTGCTCACCTAAAGCATAGCTGGCGGGCAACTGATCAACCTGCTCCAGCATGCAGCCCAAACCAAAACGTGTGCTGGTTTGTAAGGTTAAGTCCGCGCCTCGACTATGCTCTTTTAACATATCGGTGAGCATCTCAGTGTCGAGTAACTGATTTTGTAATAATCCAGTATAAAACCCTGCTAAACCCCGCGCGGTACTGTGCGCATTAGCTGCTGGCTGCTGCATGCGCCGCCACTCAGGCTTATTGCTGCTGGTCATCATGGACGGTGGATTGGCAAAGGCTTTGGCCACCATGCCTTGCGGTTCGTTGCCGATGGCTTTGATTAAGCGCATGGATGCCGCATCAGCCAAGACACCTTTCATCCGCATCACATCGCCCACTTGCGGCAATTGCTGTTCATTCAGGCCTAAATACAGCTCTAACTGCAAAGGTTCAGCAATACGTTTAGCAATTGCCGCCCCCGGCTCACGGCCGTCAACCCGGCGAATCAACTCGCCAACCAACCAACCATAGGTCATTGGCGCATAACCATGGGCACTGCCCGGCGTCCACCACGGTGGCGTACTTTCCACTGCAGCAACCATTTGCTGCCAGTCGTACAGTGTTTCTGGCGCCACCGGTGCCAGCAATGCAGGCAGCCCTGCTTGATGGCTGAGCACATGGCGCAGGGTAATTTGCTGTTTGCCATGCAGGGCAAACTCGGGCCAATACTCAGCAATTGGCGTATCCAGTTGTAAACGCCCTTCAGCCACCAACTGCAGCAATACCACCGCTGCCACCGGCTTGCCGCTGGAAAAGATATTCACCAAAGTATCGCGCTGCCAAAGCTGCTCGCCATGGCGATCAATCACTCCACCCCACACATCCAGCACTGTTTCTCCAGCAACCTGTACGCATAACGCTGCACCCCGCTGCTCCGGGTCTTCAAGTATCTGGCTAAACACATCCAGAACGCTGGAAAATGCACTATCACTGATGCCATCGAGATGCATACTGACCTCTTTTATAACTGTAAGTACTTAATCAATTTCACGCCGAAACGGCGGTAACGAATTTAAAATTGCTGTGCCGTATCGCTGGGTGACTAAGCGGCGATCCAATAAAGTGATACTGCCAATATCTTGTTCATTGCGCAGCAAACGTCCACAAGCCTGAATTAAGCGCAAGGATGCATCTGGCACGGTAATTTCCATAAACGGATTACCGCCACGGGCTTCAATCCATTCCGACAAAGCTGCCTCTACCGGATCATCCGGCACTGCAAAAGGAATCTTAGCAATCACCACATGCTGGCAATAGGCGCCGGGCAAGTCGATGCCCTCGGCAAAGCTGGCTAAACCAAACAAGACGCTGACCTGATCTTGATCAATTTGCGCTTTATGTTTCGCCAAGGTTTCTTGCCGGGATAAATCACCTTGGATTAGCACCCGCTTACGCCACTCGAGGTCCACACCGGCGAATACATCACGCATTTGTCGACGGGAAGAAAATAACACTAAACTGCCCTGGGCGCCCTCCAGAATGCCTGGCAAATCACGCACAATGGCTTGAGTATGGGCGTCAGAGTCACGGGGATCTGCTCGTAAATCAGGTACGCGCAAGACGCCAGCATCGGCATATTTAAAAGGACTGGGCACCACAACTTTAACTGCTTCACGGGGCAAGCCAGCGCGCATATTAAAGCGATCAAACTTACCTAAGGCGGTTAAGGTTGCTGAAGTCACCAAGGCACCATGGGCTACATTCCATAAATGTTGACGCAAAGTCTCCGCCGCCAGAATAGGACTGGCATTGACTTCGATATCAAAACTACCACCTGCATCGGCTAACGACAGCCAGCGTGCCATGGGTGGGCTTTTCTCAGGATCCTCAGCAGTAAACGCCGTCCACAGTTCTTGGTTGTTTTCAGCCCGAGCACATAAACTACCAAACAACGGGTACCATTCCTCGGCCTGATGACTGGGCACGCCTAGGCCTGGCTCATCATCCATGGCTTTTTTCAACAATTCAGTCACACGGCTGAAAATGTCCGCCAGTTTATTAAATTCTTTTTTCAGCTCAACCCCCAGCTCAGCCAACTGCTCTGGGACTACACCACCGATAAAGCGATAGCGAGGTTTATCATAACTGTCCGGATCGGTATTGGGCTTAAACTGCGCCAGTTGCTCACAAAAAGTAAACATAAACTGCATTTGTGTGCGCAGGCTTTTGGCCATGGCGGGCACCGGCTCTAATAAGCGCCCGAAATCCCCAGGTAAAGGGTTCTGCGCCAGTAAGCGGGTTAAGTTTTTTTCCACCTGCCCAAGCCAATCCGCTGTAGAGCGTAAACGGGTAAAGTGAGCAAAATGGTTAATGGCTTTATCCGGTAAGTGATGGCCTTCGTCAAATACATAAATGGTTTCGCGAGGATCGGGTAATACTGCGCCGCCACCTAACGCTAAATCAGCCAAAACCATATCGTGATTGGTAACAATCACATCCACTTTAGTCATACCTTCGCGGGCTTTATAAAAAGCACACTGCTGAAAATTAGCGCAGTGACGGCCAGTGCATTGGGTATGGTCGGTGGTCACCCGCGACCAGATCACATCCTCCAACACTTGCGGCCACGTATCACGATCACCATCCCAGCGATTACTGGCCAATTTTTCAATCATGTCGCTAAACAGTTTCTCGCTGTCGCTATCCACATCAATGTGAAAACCTTCATCGGCAAATAACTCTGCGGTAGCATGCTCAGCTTCACCTTGTTGTGATAAAGCATCTAATTTAGATAGGCACAAATAACGACCACGGCCTTTGGCAAGGGCATAGCTAAAGGTTAAACCACTGTTTTTAATAATATCAGGGAGGTCTTTATCAACGATTTGTTCTTGCAAAGCGACCGTTGCCGTCGCTATCACTAAACGTTTACCCGCTGCACGGGCAGCCGGAATAGCAGCTAAACTGTAAGCGACGGTTTTACCGGTTCCAGTACCGGCCTCGATCGCCACCACCGCTGGGGCTCCAGAGCGTTTGCCCTCTTCATCCACGGCAATGGCGCCCAAGGCTTTGGCTACTTCAGCAATCATTAGACGCTGACCATAACGGGCTTTAAGATCTTTGCTATCCAAAAAGCGTGTATACGCACTTTGAATGGTGTTTTTTAATTCATCGCTGAGCATGCTGCTTCCACTTTCTCGAACTGTACGTTTGTTCAGTGCCTACTTAAAAACGTATAATAGCCTGCTTAAACACTTTGTGCTCTACGGATTCAAAATGACTGCCTTATCTCCCTGCCCTTGCAACCCCAATACAACCTATCCAGCCTGTTGCGGCCGCTACCATGCTGGTGAACCGGCCAACACCCCACAAACGTTAATGCGCGCGCGTTACAGCGCCTACGTTAAGGGCAATATTGAGTTTATTATCGCGACCAGTTTGCCAGTGCAGCAAACACAGCTTGATACAGCAGCCATGACTGCATGGAGCCAGAACAGTCAGTGGCTTGGCCTTGAAGTCTTAACAGAAACCCTCGCGCCGGATCTACGCCATGCCACTGTTGATTTTATTGCCCACTGGCAAGATACTCAGGGCCAGCAACAGCATCAAGAAAAGTCGCTATTTATTAAACCCGCTGAGCGCTGGTACTTTTATGATCCCAATGTACCGCTGACAGCTGAGCGCAACGCGCCCTGCCCCTGCGGCAGTCAGCGCAAGTTTAAAAAGTGCTGCGGCCCATACCTTTAAACTCAATTTTCAACCTTGACTCGCGGCGCAACAGCATCACACAAGCCTGCTCTGCCGCAACAATGCAAGCTGCATCGGCTGGGAGATTCACACTCAGCGGCGCAATACTTTGCCCCAGCTCCCTTTGCCCAGCCAACTATTTGATATATAAGCGGTAAACAGGCACTGTGGATGTTTTATTTACTCTGCCGCACATTTGCTTGATACACTGCCCGCCAGATTTGGAGTTAAGTAATGAACTATTTGGCAATTATAAAAAAAACATCTGCATACTTAGTTTTGCTTGTCGTATTTTCTTATCTTGGCGGCTGCTCCACTGGCGCAGGCAGCAAGTTCCAAGACCCTGGAATCCAACTGGTGGATGTGGAGCTGGTTCGCGCTCGTTTGCTGGAACAGCAATTTATTCTGCACTTCCGCATTGATAATCCAAACTCAAAGAGCTTTCCCATGCGCGGTATGAACTACCGTGTACTGCTCAACGACACCCCACTTGCCACTGGCAGTAACAGCCAATGGCTGACAATACCCGGCAATAGCCATGCTTACTTGAAAGTGCCCGTCAACACTAATTTATGGCAGCATATGAAAGTCGTTATACGCATGCTGGAAAACCCCAGTCAGCGCATCCACTACACGCTCTATGCTGAGATAAAAACCGATCTTTTATTCAGCAAACAAATCAATATCGTTCGCCACGGTGATATCATTCCGGGCGACTACATTCGCGAGTAATAGCTATGTCCTCTACAGAACACGTTCACGGCCCTGACTGCCAACATGATCACCATGACCACGGGCACACTCCCCATGTTCACGGTCCACACTGCAACCATGGCCCCCAAGAGCCATTACGCAATCCATTAAAAGATATTGGTCGTAACGATCCATGCCCATGCGGCAGCCAGAAAAAATACAAAAAGTGTCACGGTGCTTAATATGCTTATGTTCTCTATGGTTGCTGGCTCTATTTTTATTCTAGCGTTAGCGGTTTATTCAATCATTCTATGGCGTCGGATATGGCTGCAAGAACGGCAACGGCAGCAACAGCGCCAACACCAGCAAACACTGCAAAAACAAAGGCTCAAGGATGACTTAATTGTTTTAACTGGAAGCTTTTTAACCGAGCAAATGCCTTGGGCTGAAGGCTGCATTCGGATCAAGGTTATTTTAGATCACTACGATGCAGAGCTGAGCATGCAACCGGACAACCAAGTGCTGCACGAAGTATTCGCCGCCACTGAAAACATCCCCACCCATGAAGCGTGGCGCAACTTAAGCAGTGCGGAAAAAAAGCCCTATCAACAATTGCTCAATGAGCTTGAGTTGCAACACAAAAAAGCTTCTACCCAAGCAATTAAACAACTGCAGCAACAGTTGCAAGATTAATCAGGGTTGCTTGGATCCACATGGGTCAGCTCGAGGCGTGCGCGGTCTTGCCATTGTTCAGCAATTTCAGTTTTGACCGCCACGCCCAACTGTTGAAAGTCACTGGCTTGTTTGATTAAGTTACCGCGACCATTGACCAGCTGATCACAGGCTCGGCGATAGGCCTCTTGCGCCCGATCCAAACTGCTGCCAATACCATCCATACTGCCGAGAAAAATCCGTAACTTATCGTAAACTTTACTGGCCCGCTCAGCCAACTCAGCGGTACTGCGGCTTTGCTCCTCAAAGCGCCACAACTGCCGCACTATGGTCAAACTGGCCAGTAAAGTACTGGGTGTGGCAATTAAAATATTTTGCTCAATGGCACGCAATAAAATACCTTCGTCGGCCCGCACTGCATCAGCAAAAGCCGACTCAATGGGCACAAACATCACCACCATATCTGGTGCATTAACACCGGGCAAAGCTGCATAATCTCGCTCAGCCAACTCTTTAATCCGAGCACTGAAAGCTGCCACATGCTCGCCTAGCGCTTGCGCCTGCTGAGTGTCACTCTCAGCATTCACGTAGCGTAAGTAGGCGTTTAAAGAGACTTTGGCATCAATAATTAAATGTTTATTTTGTGGCAAGTAAACAATGGCATCTGGGCGCTGCCGCCCCTCGCTGGTACTGAAGCTGACTTCGCGGGCGAAGTCGGTACCAAGTTGTAGGCCAGCCCGCTCCAGCACATTTTCTAAAATCAATTCACCCCAATTTCCTTGCGCTTTTTTCTGACCGCGTAGCGCATTACTCAGTTCATGGGCCTCTTGAGTAATCTGCTGATTGAGCTCTTTAAGCTGCAATAACTGTTGCTGTAACGATGCCTGTTGCTGGGCATCTTTATGGTGAATATCTTCAACCTTTTGGCGAAAGCCATCAATTTGCTCACGGAAGGGTTTAAGCATCGCTTCCAGTGACTGCTGACTGCTCTGGGTGAGCGCTTGGCCTCGGGCATCGAAAATCTGCGTGGCCAGCTGCTCAAACTCCAACTTTAACTGCTCCCGACTGTCTTTAAGTAATTGCTGCTGCTCCAATAAGTGCTGTTCTTTTTGTGCACTCAAACTGCGCAACGAAGCGTAATCCTGCTGCAACTGCTGATGTGTCTGCAGCAACTCTTGATACAGTCTTTGCTGTTCGAGCAACGCTTGCTCACGAGCCTGTTGCTGCTGTTTAAGCTCACGGTAACTGGCTTGCGCACCGTCGGCCAGACTGCGCCCTTGCAGCAGCTGCTCATGTAAGTTGCTGTACTCGATCTTTAACCCTTGGTAATCCGCCTCACGTTGCTGTAACTGCGCATAAAGCTGATCTTGCTGACTGCCAAACACTTGCAGATCTGTATCCTGCTCATGCAATTGCTCCTGCGCAGCCAGCAGGCTTTGCTGCTGTTCAGTTATCTGGCGCTGCAACCTCTGCCCACGCAACAATTGCAACACAACAATAGCGAGCAATAATACAACGGCTGCAAGCAAGGGCACTGTGTAGTGACTGAGCTCCTGCGCGATTAGGCTGAGCATAGTTTCTCTTTGCTCGACGTTGGCAGTTGCTGAAGATCATTTTCGCGCGCCTCTTTAGCCGCTTTTACAAAGCATAGCATCCACTGTGCCACACTGTGGCCATCGTGCTCTTGGGCTAAACTTTGGCAAGCTGCTTGGTACTCTTTAGGGCAGTAGATCGATTCGCGCAGGCTGAGTAAACCGCGAGAAAAATCATGGGTAAACTCTGGATGCCCCTGAAAACATAACACCTGCTGCCCCACAACAAAGGCAGCATTCTGGCAAAACTCACTGCTGGCTAACAATTCTGCGCCATCTGGCAAGGCTGTCACTTGGTCTCTATGACTGATCAACAGTTGAAACTCATTCACATCACTGGGCAACCATTTTGGTTTGTGCTCGATGGTATAACTGTGCATACCAATGCCCCAGCCTTTATCCGAACGCTCAGCAATACCGCCTAACACTAAGGCAAGGATTTGATGGCCGAAACAGATCCCCAGTAAAATATCACTCTGGGCAAAACGCTCAGCTAAGTATTCACGCAGCCTGACAATCCATGGATCATTGGCAAAAGAGTCTGCTTTACTGCCAGTCACTAAGTACGCATCAAAGGTTTCACTGGCATCAGGATAATCACCCTGCACTACATTAAATATTGAAAATTCCACCGCAGTGTTTTGCGCCTGAAATAACTCAACAAACATCCGACCAAAACCCACAAAGGGCTCTGCTAACGTAGGATGCAAATCATCTGCTTCTAAAATACAAATACATAAGGTCATTAATGCACCTCAAAAAACTACTGATTAAACACACAGTATAGATGAAATCAGCCTGCACCGACAAAATTCCAGCGGCTCATTCTGCGCCTAACCATTAAAACTCTTCTATACCATTATCTTTAAGCACAAAAAAGCCGACTCAGCCTTAAGCTTGAGTCGGCTTTGCTAATCTGCTGACGCTTCAGTTACCAGCGTCACATTTTACAGATTAATCTTCGCGGTAACGGCGCAATTTCAATGCTTTGCCCACTACTCGCGTGTCTTTCAACTTACTCAGCAAGTTGTCCAAGCCTTCTTCTGGCAGCTCAACCAAGCTAAAGCTTTCACGTATTTGAATACGCCCAATGGCATCGCGGGATAAGCCACCTTCATTTAAGATAGCGCCGAGCAAATTACGCGCAGCGACACCGTCGCGATTACCCAGCGCTGTACGGCAACGCACTTTACCTTCACTCAGGGCTAAAGGTGCACGACGCTCACGACTACGTCCTTCTCCACGGCCATCACGGGAGCCTCGCTCACGATCATGACCACGACCACGCGGTGCCAGTACCGGTTGCTCACGTTCAACGCCAGCTAAGGTAAAGGCTTGACCTTCAGTATTTTTCGCCAATAAAGCCAAAGCTAAATCTTCGGCACTGCAGCCTAACTCTGTGATTAAGTGGGCTAATAATTCCGGGTTGTGACTCTCTGTATTTTTAACCAACGGCGCTAAGCCTTGGGTTAAACGGCGAATACGTGCTTGCAAAATGGTTTTTGCATCCGGCAAGGATATCTCCGCAACTTTCTGCCCAGTCACACGCTCAATCACCTGCAGCATACGACGCTCACGCGGGGTCACTAATAATAATGCACGACCTTCACGGCCCGCACGGCCGGTACGGCCAATACGGTGCACATAGGACTCTGGGTCATAAGGCATATCAATATTAAACACGTGAGTGATGCGCGGCACATCAAGACCACGGGCAGCAACGTCAGTTGCAATCACGATATTTAAGCGACCGTCTTTTAATGAATCAACCACACGCTCACGTTGATTTTGTGCGATATCACCATTGAGTGCAGCAACCTTATAGCCTTTTGCTTCCAGTGCAGCAGCCATATCCAGCGTTGCTTGCTTAGTACGAACAAAGCCAATCATTGCGTCAAAGTCTTCGACTTCAAGCAAACGCAAGACCGCATTGACTTTTTGATCTGCGTGGACCATTAAGTGGGCTTGCTCAATGCGAGCCACAGTTTGCGTTTTGCTGGCAATTTTTACTTGCTTTGGCTCACGCAAATATTTTTCGGCAATGCCGCGAATCGACGCTGGCAATGTGGCAGAAAACAATACTGTCTGACGTGACTCAGGCATGGCATTGAAAATAATTTCCAAGTCATCCATAAAGCCCAGTTTTAACATCTCGTCAGCTTCATCAAGGACTAAAAACTTAATCGTCGACAGCATGCCGCCATTACGGCTGAGGTGATCCACTAAGCGCCCTGGGGTTGCCACAATCACTTGTGCACCTAAACGAATAGCTCGCAATTGCGGCCCCATAGGTGCGCCACCGTAGATGGCTACAACATTAACGCCGGACATATTGGCGGCGAAACTTTCAAAGGATGTGGCCACTTGCAGGGCCAGCTCACGGGTCGGTGCCAGCACCAACACTTGTGGTTCACGACGCGCCGGATCAATCTGCGATAAAATAGGTAAAGCAAAGGCAGCAGTCTTACCGGTTCCGGTTTGTGCTTGGCCAAGCATATCGTGGCCAGCCATTATCAACGGAATAGACTGTGTTTGAATTGGGGATGGTTCTTCGTAGCCAACCGCTTCAATTGCAGTAAGAATAGAAGGATGGATGCCGAGTGCGGCAAAGCTGCCGATTTCTTGGGTCATTGGTATGCCTCATGTGCATCCGCAAAGACCCATGAAAGCTGCACACGCCATGAAAGACCATAATGGTCGCCCTTTTTGGCAGCCTGTTTGCGAGTATTTGCGAGAACGCTGTTTTAGAAAAAACGTCTAGGGTAGTCCTGTACAGGACAAGCAGTCGAAGCAGTGCTTCGGGATATTGCAGTAACCTTAACGATAGCCGATCTGGCCGGCGCACATTATAGCCACTTATAAGACTTTTGGCTAGCCCTATTCAGTAATTCACAGGGTTAAACTGAACTCGCTTTTAAAGCTGCGCAGAACTCCAGTCACAGGATCAACAAAACTGAGTTGCTGCGCCAGCAACTTCAGCGGCTGCGCATAACACTGTGGTTCAGCCATCGCTTGCAGCTGTGGATACAATGGATCATTGACAATGGGCGCACCTAAAGCAGCCAAGTGAACACGCAACTGATGCTTGCGTCCGGTGACTGGATACAAGCGATAACGCCACAAGGCACCATGCTGTTCAACCACCTCAATCACTGTATCGCTATTGGCCACGCCTGCGACTTCCTGCATGCGGAAAAACTGCTCTGCTGGCTCCAAGCGACTGCGATGACGGTAAGGCCACTGCTGCTCTGGCAATGCCGGCGCCAAAGCCTCGTAACACTTAAACACCTTACGCTCACGGAATAGCCCTTGATAAAGAGCACGGCTCTTGGGGTTAAGGGAAAACAGCACAACCCCTGCGGTTAAACGATCAAGGCGGTGAATGGGCACAATATCTGGGTTATTAAAACGCTTGATTAAACGACGCAACACCGTTTCTTCAAGATAACGGCCCGCCGGCAGGGTCGGCAAAAAGTGCGGTTTATCCACCACGAGCAAATGCGCATCCTGATAGAGTATTTTTTCCGTAAAAGGCACCGCGGTCTCATCGGCCACAGCACGGAAATAATACACCAGAGTCCCCGCCTGATAAGGCGCTGTGGGTGGCAGTGCGTGCTGCTCAGCGTTCAGCACCCTGCCATTGAGCATCCGTTGCTGCCAGGTTTCACGACTGATCGTGCTAAAGTGAGCAGCTAAGAAATCGAGCAGTAGCCTGTAAGGCTGCTCTGGCAACCGTACTCTACTGGCGCCAAATAAAGTTGATCCCGTCATACCAACAATTAATGCAACGTATGCCCAGCAGGATCATCATCGTCTATTTCAGTATCGGCCTCTTCTTCAGCTAAATGCCCCGCTGCCAACAAGCCGGCATGAAACATTTCTTTAGCGATATCAATATAGCGGGCTTTTAAAAAACCTCGTGCTTCACTTGAGAAAGTCAGTGTAACTAAAGCTGTGTCTTCCTCAGAACGGCGCAAAACAATGCGGCCATCAGGTAACTCTACAATTTCCAAAAACGCACTGGACATAAAAAACTCTTACTCTTTAAATAAAAAACTGCAGGGCCGATGACCGACCCTGCAGGTAACTGATTTTACCCTATTACTTTTTCTTGCGCTTATCTTCGACCTGCCACTGTTTGCCATCGTACAGTGCTTTCCAGCCGCTGGCTTTACCGTCAATCTCTGACTGCACGTATTGCTCTTTGTTTTTACGGCTGTAACGCACCACTGTCGGCACACCATCCGGATCGTGAGTCGGCGCGCTCATTAAGTAATTGTACTTTGGATCAATCTCATCTTTATGCGGTAGCAACTCCAATACCAAAGGCGCACGGGTCTCGCGCTTTTTCGGGAACTGACTGGCAGCTAAAAACATCCCAGCAGCACCGTCACGTAACACATAAGTGTCATCAACCTTCTGGCACTGAAGCTCTGGCATCGGCACTGGATCCATTTTTGGTGGTGCTGCCTCGCCGTTACGCAGCAGTTTACGGGTGTTTTTACACTCGCTATTGGTGCAGCCAAAGTATTTACCGAAACGACCGGTCTTTAGCTGCATCTCGCTGCCACATTTATCACACTCTAAGCTAGGGCCTTCATAGCCTTTAATGCGGAACTGCCCTTCCTCAACTTCAAAGCCGGTGCAATCTGGGTTATTACCACAGACATGCAGCTTACGCCCTTCATCAATTAAATAGGCATCCATGGCTGTATCGCACTTTGCGCAGCGGCGCTTATTACGTAGCAGCAAGGATTCAGACTCACCCTCATCATCGGCAGCAATCTCATCCCCTGGCACCAGGTTCATGGTTGATTTGCAGCGCTCTTTTGGCGGTAAAGCATAGCCTGAGCAACTCAAGAATACGCCAGTTGATGCGGTACGAATCATCATCGGCCGACCACACTCTTGACACGGAATATCAGTCAAGGTCGGTGTGTTTTCACGCATACCATTTTCAGCGTCACCGGCTTTTTCAAGTTTCTGATGAAAGTCTTGATAAAACTCATCCAGCAATTGCTTCCATTGCAACTTGCCATGAGCCACATGGTCCAGTCGCTCTTCCATCTGTGCGGTAAAGTTATAGTCCATTAGATCGGAAAAACTTTCACTTAAACGTTCAGTGACAATATCGCCCATTTTTTCTGCATAGAAACGGCGATTCTGCAAAGCCACATAACCACGGTCTTGAATCGTCGAAATAATTGCTGCGTAGGTGGATGGACGGCCAATGCCTTGTTTTTCCAGCTCCCTGACTAAACTTGCCTCGCTGAAACGAGCCGGCGGCTTAGTGAAGTGCTGCGATGGATCGAGCTTGATTAATTCAAGCACGTCACCTTTGTTCAGATCCGGTAACTCAGCATTTTCTGCACCCTTACCTTGCTGTGGCTGAACTCGCGTATAACCATCAAACTTCAGGATACGGCCGCGGATCCGCAATTCAAACTGCTCTGCCTCAACGGTCAGACTGGTGGATAAGTACTCTGCTGGCGGCATCTGGCAGGCGACAAATTGACGCCAAATCAGCTCATACAAGCGCTCCGCATCACGCTCCATACCTTTTAGCTGAGCGGTCTGTAAGTTGACATCTGATGGGCGAATCGCTTCGTGCGCCTCTTGTGCGCCCTGCTTACTGCTGTAGGACAGTGGTTTCTCAGGTAAGTACTTGGCACCAAATTCTTGATTGATAAAGCTGCGCACCATCTCGACTGCATCAGCAGAGATATTGGTTGAGTCGGTACGCATATAAGTAATGTAACCGGCTTCATATAAGCGCTGCGCTAAAACCATGGTTTTCTTTACACCGAAACCTAAGCGAGTACTGGCCGCCTGCTGCAAAGTTGAGGTGATATACGGCGCACTTGGACGGCTGCTGGTTGGCTTATCTTCACGCTTAACAACCGTATAAGAGGCTTTTTTCAGCGCTGCTAAGGCAACATCTGTTTGCTCTTTGCTAACCGGGCGGAATGCTTTACCGGATTCCCGTACCACTTCAAATCGGGTCTGGATTTTATCCGCACTGTTTAACTCAGCATGCACCTGCCAAAACTCTTCAGGAATAAATGCGCGAATTTCTTTTTCTCGCTCAACCACCAACTTCACTGCCACGGACTGCACCCGACCGGCGGACAAACCGCGCGCCACTTTCTTCCACAGTAAGGGCGACACCATAAAGCCCACCACGCGATCAAGAAAGCGCCGCGCTTGCTGCGCGTTGACTTGATCCAAGTTGAGTTCACCCGGTTCAGCAAAGGCCTCTTGAATAGCCTTCTTCGTAATCTCGTTAAACACCACCCGCTTATAACGGCTGTCATCGCCACCAATGGCTTCACGCAAATGCCAGGCAATGGCCTCACCTTCGCGGTCCAAGTCCGTTGCTAGATATATAGTGTCTGCATCTTTAGCTAACCGGCGCAGCTCTTCGACCACTTTTTCTTTGCCAGGTAATATTTCATAGCGAGCCTTCCAGTCCTTTTCAGGATCGATACCCATTCTGGCAACTAACGTGCGCATGGCTTTTTGCTTTGGCGTGAGATCTGCAGTATCCGCGGCCTTACCTCGCGCTCGACCTGAGCCACTAGTCGGTAAATCACGAATATGACCCACACTGGACTTCACCACGTACTCATTACCTAAGTACTTGTTGATTGTCTTCG
>CAZEZR010000072.1:0-14302 GCA_964516465.1 uncultured Thiopseudomonas sp.
TCGCCCATCGACGGTTTTCAAGACCGTTGCCTTCAACCACTCGGCCACTCCTCCTTAACAACGGGGGCTATGATAGCCGAATATTATTTTCTGTCAAACAATTTAAGCATAAACATGGTAATTATTGCTATAGTGGTTTGCAGCACACTTAATTTGGAGTTTAACGATGCGTGAACAACAGAACTATCAGTTCGAGCAAAGCACCGCAGCCAGCACAGAAAGCAATGCGGTTTTGCGTAACACCTACGGTCTACTCGCACTGACCTTAGCGTTCAGTGGTGTAGTGGCCTATTTTTCACAGCAAATGAATATGCCACATCCTGGCATGATGCTGACCTTGGTTGGTTTTTACGGTTTGTTTTTCCTGACCATGAAACTGCGTGACTCTGGCTGGGGCTTACTGACCACCTTTGCGCTGACTGGTTTTATGGGTTACACCCTAGGTCCGATCCTGAATATGTATCTGGGTCTGCTCAATGGTGGCAGCGTTATCAGCTCAGCATTTGCTATGACAGCTTTTGTATTTACTGGTCTATCAGCCTATGTACTGATTACCCGTAAGGATATGAGCTTTCTGAGCGGCTTTATTACGGTAGGCTTCTTTGTCTTGATCGCAGCGATGCTGGCGAGCTTTATTTTTAATATCTCAGGTATACAGCTGGCGATCAGTGCAGGTTTTGTACTTTTCTCATCGGCAGTGATCCTGTTTCAAACCAGCTCGATCATTAATGGTGGAGAGCGTAACTACATCATGGCTACAATCAGCCTCTATGTATCCATCTACAATATGTTCTTAAGCTTACTGCACATCCTTGGCGTTGCTAATAACGACTAGTGGACTACAGGATTAACGTTTAGTAAAAGGCTCTATTGGTTTACCATAGAGCCTTTTTATTATGTGGGCTTTGCTTGGGGCAGAGGCCATACTCACTTAAAAGCATGCTGAGCATGCGCATTCACTACACAAGGATCTGTCATGATTAAAAAATGCTTATTTCCTGCTGCCGGTTATGGCACGCGTTTTTTGCCAGCCACCAAAGCCATGCCGAAAGAAATGCTGCCGATCGTAAATAAGCCTCTTATTCAGTACGGTGTAGAAGAAGCCCTGGACGCTGGATTAAAAGAGATTGCGATTGTTACGGGCCGCAATAAACGCGCCATTGAAGACCATTTTGATATTAGTTTTGAAATGGAGCAGCAGATTTTAGGTACAGATAAAGAAGAGCACCTAAAAGGCATACGCACTTTGATTGATGGCTGTACGTTTTCTTACACGCGCCAAATCCAAATGAAAGGGCTAGGGCATGCCATCCTGACTGGGCGCACGCTCATTGGCGATGAAGCCTTTGCGGTGGTGCTGGCCGATGATCTGTGCATCAATACTGATGGCGATGGTGTGTTGCAGCAAATGATCAAACTGTACAAGCAGTTTCGCTGTTCTATTGTGGCGATTCAAGAAGTGCCTCCTGAAGAGACCTCTAAGTACGGTGTGATCGCTGGTGAGCGGATCAGTGATGACCTCTACCGCGTGACCTCAATGGTAGAAAAACCAAAACCGGAAGATGCGCCTTCAAACTTGGCAATTATTGGTCGCTATATTTTAACTCCCGATATTTTTGATTTGATTGCAGAAACTGAGCCAGGCAAGGGCGGTGAGATCCAAATTACTGATGCCTTAATGAAGCAAGCGCAAAACGGTTGCGTGTTGGCCTATAAATTTAAAGGCCAGCGTTTCGACTGCGGTAGCGTTGAAGGCTACATTGATGCCACGAACTTTTGTTACGAGAACCTTTATAAAGCCGGTCAATAATTATGTTGATCCGACTGCATAATCATCTGAACTGGAGAGTAATGCATGTCTTATGATTTTGACTTGTTTGTCATTGGCGCGGGTTCAGGTGGTGTGCGCGCCTCCCGTTTTGCCGCATCGTATGGTGCGCGAGTTGCAGTGGCTGAAAGCCGCTACTTAGGCGGTACCTGCGTCAACGTCGGTTGCGTACCAAAAAAGCTGATGGTGTATGCGGCTAACTTCCAAGACGAGTTTAAAATTGGCCGCAGCTTTGGTTGGGACGTTGCCGCCAAAGGCTTTGACTGGACCACTTTAATTGACAATAAAAATACTGAAATTGCGCGCCTTAATGGTATTTACGAAAACTTGCTGGAAAACAGCGGGGTCACTTTATTCAATGGCCACGCTAAACTGGTTGATGCGCACACGGTTGAAGTTGAAGGCAAACAGTACACCGCTGAGAATATTTTGCTTGCAGTGGGTGGCTGGCCCCAAGTGCCAGATATTCCAGGCCGTGAGCACGTTACTGACTCAAATCAGGTGTTTTTCTTAAAAGAGCAGCCCAAGCGCGTTTTAGTGGTGGGTGGTGGTTATATTGCAGTTGAATTTGCTTCAGTATTCCATGGCCTTGGTTCAGAGACACAATTAGCCTATCGCGGTGATTTGTTTTTACGTGGCTTTGATGGTGATGTGCGTGAGCATTTGCATCAAGAGCTGCTGAAGAAAGATATGACACTGCGCTTTAATTGTGACGTGCAACGCATTGATAAACAACAAGATGATAGCCTTCTTATCACTTTTAAAGACGGTCAAACCACAGAAGTTGACTGCGTTTTTTATGCCACAGGCCGACGTCCAATGCTGGATAACCTCGGTTTGGAAAATGTCGATGTTAAGCTTGATGGCAATGGTTTTATTGCCGTTGATGAACTCTACCAAACTTCTGAAAGTAGCATCTTAGCCATCGGTGATGTAACCGGTCGTATTCAGCTGACACCAGTGGCTTTGGCAGAAGGTATGGCAGTTGCTCGGCGTTTGTTCCGCAAAGAGGAATACAAGCCGGTTGATTATGATTTAATTTCCACTGCTGTATTTAGCTTACCCAATATCGCTACAGTTGGCTTAACTGAAGAAGATGCCAGAGAAAAGGGTTTTGCTGTACAGATCTTTAAAACCAGCTTTAGACCGATGAAACTCAGCTTGTCAGACGAGCAAGAACGTATCTTTATGAAGTTGATTGTCGATCAAGCCACTGATCGAGTATTAGGTTGCCATATGATTGGTCCAGATGCGGGCGAGATCATCCAAGGGATTGCCATCGCTCTGAAAGCCGGTGCGACCAAGCAAATCTTTGATGAAACCATTGGTATTCATCCAAGTGCAGCGGAAGAGTTTGTCACCATGCGTACACCCAGCGCCTAAGACGGGTGGTTTATCCTTGAAATACAAAACGGCGCAAAGTATGCGCCGTTTTGCTGGGTAACTGTTGACTCGGGCTGTATTTTAGCCGCTTAAAATCAGGTTTTTAGTGTGCAGAATGATCCATCTGATGGTTATCATGCTCAGCTGAGGTACCGGCGTCGCTGCTTTTTATCTCGACTGTGATATCCATAGCTCCCGCATGCTCAAACTGCAAGGTCAGAGGCAGTTGCTGGCCAGCGACTAAAGGCTTTTTCAAATCAATCAGCATAATGTGATAACCACCAGGCTCTAGAATCAGCTGAGCATTGGCTGGCACATCAATAGCATCCACTTTAACCATACGCATCACATCGCCTTGATGAATGTGTGCATGCAGTTCAGTCACATCGGCAATGGGGCTGTCAGCACTGATCAAGCGATCAGCGTGCTCGCTAGGGTTGTCGATGGTCATAAATGCTGCACCAACCGGCGCAGTGGGCGGCAATTCACGGGACCAAGCGCTGCTGACGTGCAGAGCAGTGTGCTGTTGCACAGCGCTCTGTGCAGTAGGTTGTGGTGTTTGTGTGTCTGCAGCATAAGACGGACTGGCCACGCCCAAGGTTAAGGCAAACACACTGGCAGCTAGGGCAGTTAAACGCATCGGGAACCTCATGTAATTATAAATGCTAGGTATCTAGCTTAATCATTGAATCTAACACGCCCAAGTCCGCAATAGGATGCGACATAGCGCAGCAGCTGATCGACGTGTTTAGTTATTCCAATATAGTCAATTTAACATAATATTGATTATGGCATACATGGGTAGAGTTACCTAAAGGCGCTTTTCAGTCTTTGTTGGGTATTTGTGCATCTGCATTATCGCTAGCAGCTAGATCTGTACTGTCGGCTGGATCTTTGAAGTCCGTTGTTAAGCCACGCTCCATGCCTTCAAGCTCATCTAGCAGCGTTGCAAAGCTAATCTCTGATGCATTGTTCACTGAATCATCCAGCTGCGCGCTGGCGGCCTCCTGGGCCACCACTGCTGTTTGTGTCTGCAACTCTGGCGTTATTGTTGCTTGAGCTACTGCTCTTGGCTCCTGCAGCTCACCTAGATTCGGCAGCTTATCCAATCCATCTAAATTGAAGTAATCTAAAAAGGCTTTGGTGGTGGCCAGCATGGCTGGTTTACCGGGTACATCTTTATAACCCACCACACGCACCCATTCACGCTCCAATAAGTTTTTAATAATATTAGAGCTGACCGCAACACCGCGCACATCTTCAATCTCACCACGGGTAATTGGTTGTCGATAAACAATCAAGGCTAAGGTTTCTAACATAGCGCGGGAATAACGCTGCGGGCGTTCCTCCCATAAACGGCCCACCCAAGTTGAGTACTCAGTACGCACTTGCAGACGAAAACCTGAAGCAACTTTCTGTAACTGATAAGACCGCTTTTGAATATCCAGCGCTAATTGCTCTAGGCCGGCTTTAATTTGACGGCTACTGGGTCGTGCATCCTCATCAAATAAGGCCGCAATCTGCTCTAGGCTTAACGGTTTGCCAGCGGCTAATAACACCGCCTCAAAAATAGTCGCCAAATGGTATGCATCATCAAAATCAAGCTTAGTCATGTGTTCTAGCTCGTATATGGATCGCGCTATAGGCTTCGTTTTGCACCAACTCAATCAAAGACTCTTTCACCAGCTCTAAAATAGCCATAAAGGTAACAACCACACCTAAACGCCCTTCTTCTACGTTGAACAAACGGGAAAATGGCACAAAACCGCCGTCACGCAAGGCATCTAGCACCATGCTCATGCGTTCTCGAGTAGATAAGGTTTCACGACTGATTTGATGGCTGGCATACATATCCGCCCGGCGTAATACATCTGCCATAGCCAGCAAAACATCTTCTAGCGCTACATCAGCCATTAAACGCCGTGCTCGCGTCTTAGGTGCAATGGCTTGGGCGACAAAAATATCACGACCCAGGCGCGGAAGCTCATCCAAGTCTTCGGCTGCAGTTTTAATCCGCTCATACTCTTGCAAGCGGCGGATTAGCTCGGCGCGGGGGTCCTCTTCGTCTTCATTACTGCTGTGCTTAGAGCGTGGCAGCAGCATTCGCGATTTTATTTCCGCCAGCATCGCAGCCATGACCAAGTATTCAGCGGCCAACTCCAAACGAACCGCCTTCATCAGTTCCACATAGCTCATATATTGATGGGTAATCTGAGCCACTTGAATATCGAGAATATCGATATTTTCTTTACGGATCAGATACAGCAATAGGTCTAAAGGCCCTGCAAAGGCTTCCAGGGTCACCTCAAGGGCATCGGGTGGAATATACAAATCCACAGGCAAAGAAGTGTATTCTTCACCGTACACAAGGGCTAAAGGTAACTGTTCTATTGTTTTTTCTAGCGCAGCACCCTGCTCTGGGCTCACTGGATCAGTGGGTTGCATCATGGAGTTTGCACTTGCCAGTTAGTGCGCACGGAAAGGTTCCGGATCGCCGCAGCCTTCACGCAGTATCTCAGGCTCGTCATTAACAAAGCTCACCACTGTCGATGCCTCAATGCCGCCGTAGCCACCATCAATAATCAAATCCACTTGATGCTCTAAAAGCTCACGAATCTCGTAGGGGTCACTGAGCGGCACCTCAGCGTCCGGTAAAATCAAACTGACACTCATCAGTGGTTCGCCTAATTCAGCTAGCAAAGCTTGGGTAATCGGGTGCTCAGGCACGCGCAAGCCAATGGTACGGCGTTTAGGGTGCATCAACATGCGCGGCACTTCCCGAGTGGCATCTAAAATAAAAGTATACGGCCCGGGTGTATAGGCTTTTAACAAACGAAAAGCGGAAGAGTTCACTTTAGCAAAAGTACCTAAATCAGACAGGTCGCGGCACATCAAGGTAAAGTTATGTTTATCATCTAAGCGGCGGATACGACGAATGCGATCAAGGGCATTTTTGTCACCTAAACGGCAGCCCAGCGCATAGGATGAATCAGTCGGATAAATAATCACGCCACCTTTGCGAATCACCTCGACTGATTGTTTGATTAAACGCTCTTGCGGACTTTCCGCATGAATCTGAAAAAATTTCATCGCCATGTCCTCATGGTTAAAATGTTTTATCTATTCGTCTGCTTGTAGTTGTGGCCGGGCAAACAAAGGCGTTAAGTCCTCCGGCACGGCACGATAGCGGCCCAGCTCAGACCACTGCTGCGGCAGGTGGAAATCACTGCCGGCAGTTACTTTTAAATTGAATTCGCGAGCTAAAATCGACAGCGTACCCACCTGCTCCGCTGGCTGCATGCCATTGACCACTTCCAGTGCGTGCCCACCTGCGTTAACAAAGTCCTGCACTAAACGACGTCTCTTAGTGCGAGTAAACTTGTAATGATACAGGTGCGCTAGACTAATCAAAGCATTGGCTTGAGTCAGAGTTGCCATGGTTTCAGCAAGTGAAGGCCAATGCTGTTTTACATCGCCAATCTTGCCTGAGCCGAGCCATTTGCGAAACGCTTCAGCGTGGTCGCGTACATGGCCTGCATCAAGCAAAAATTGAGCGAAGTGCGGACGCGCCGGCGCATTTAAACTGTCACCTAGAGCGGCCTGTATCGCTTGCGCCCCTTCCAGCGCTCCTGGCATACCTTTAGCAGCCAAACGTTTAGCAATCTCTTTAGCGCGCAGCCAACGGCCGCTATGCAGCGCTTCAGTGGCCGCTACAATATGTGGGTCATCGAGAGCAAAGCCATAGCCTAGAATATGGATGGTCGCCCCACCCCAAACACACGACAACTCGATACCATTAATCAGCTCGATCCCTAACTCAGCTGCGGCCTCATGTGCAGCAGGCAAACCTTCTAGGGTATCATGGTCAGTTAAGGCTAAAACTCGCACACCTTGTTGCTGCGCACGTAGCACTAATTCTCGCGGTGTCAGCACACCATCGGAGGCGGTACTGTGACAATGTAGATCTATATCCATGTTCAATGCTTACGCCTGCTGTAGTGTTTGCTATTATGCCGTTTCCTTTCTGTTATGGCGCGTACTGTGAAACAATTCATTGATTTTATCCCTCTCATCTTATTCTTTATTGTCTTTAAGCTCGAACCCCGTGATGTGGAGCTGGCTGGACAGGTCTTTTCTGTAGGCGGTATTTTTAGCGCAACGGCCGTATTGATTATCAGTTCACTGGTGGTTTACGGTTCGTTATTTGCTGTGCAGCGTCGTTTGGAAAAAGGCCAATGGCTCACCTTAGTCGGTTGTTTGTTTTTTGGTGGTCTGACGTTAGCCTTCCACAGTGAAACTTTCTTGAAGTGGAAAGCACCGGTGGTTAATTGGTTGTTTGCATTGGGTTTTGCCGGCAGTCACTTTATCGGCAAGCAGCCGCTGATTAAACGCATCATGGGTCATGCAGTGAGCCTGCCAGATGCTATATGGACTAAGCTCAATATAGCTTGGGTGTTGTTCTTTATCACTTTAGGGGCAACCAACTTATTTGTAGCTTTCACTTTCCATGAAATCTGGGTCGACTTTAAAGTCTTCGGTAGTCTATCGATGACAGTATTGTTTTTAATTGGCCAAGGTGTGTTTCTGGCCCGCCATATGCAAGATGTGCCGTCCAATTCAAGTGAGGATAAGTAATATGCTGTATGCAATTATAGCTGAGGACAAAGCCAACAGTCTAAACGCCCGTTTAGCGGCACGTCCAGCCCACTTAGCTCGCCTTGAAGCATTACAGCAAGCAGGACAGCTGGTTATAGCCGGACCGCACCCAGCGGTGGACAGCCCCGATCCCGGTGCTGCTGGTTTTAGCGGTAGTTTAGTGGTGGCTGAGTTTGCATCATTAGCAGCAGCGCAAGCTTGGGCAGATGCTGATCCTTACTGCGCAGCAGGTGTGTATGCCAATGTCGTGGTTAAGCCTTTTAAACAAGTGTTTCCGAATTAATACGTCTGTGCCTCAATTGGCAGGAGTTATTAAGCAACAATGAGCACTATTTTGTTAGTGGATGATGATCAAGAGCTGAGCGAACTACTGATTGATTGGTTGAGCCAAGAAGGTTTTGCCCTGCATGGCTGTTTTGATAGCCAGAGCGCACACCATTACCTCGATACTCAGCCAGAACCAGACGCAGTTATCTTGGACGTGATGCTACCGGATGGCAATGGCCTGCAATTATTGCGCAAAATCCGTGCAGAACACCCACAACTACCGGTTTTGATGTTATCCGCACGGGGTGAACCCACGGACCGCATTATTGGCTTAGAGTTAGGCGCTGATGATTATTTAGCCAAGCCTTGTGACCCTCGCGAACTTACTGCCCGACTGCGGGCAGTGCTCAGGCGCACAGTGGACAGCCCGACCATAGCAACTACCATCGTTGTGGGTGACTTAGAGTACAGCCCCGCTCGCGGTGTCGTGCAGATCAACCAGCACGATGATATTGAGCTAACGGTATCTGAAGGGCGTATTTTAGCAGCCTTATTAGCCACACCGGGGCAGCCCATTGATAAACAACAGTTGGCTCAGCTGGCGTTGGATCGTAAGTTGACTTTATACGATCGCAGTCTGGATATGCATGTCAGTAACTTGCGCCGCAAGCTCGGTCCGCATGCCGATTCCAGTCCACGCATAGTGGCATTACGGGGCCGTGGTTATTTCTACAGCGCCTAGCTTTACCTTTTCTTTACATTCTCTTGACTGCAGTTGACACTGATTTAGGCATACTAGAGCCATACCGTAATCACGGATAAATCACTAGGAGATTTACTATGCGCATTAAAACAACTGCACTGGTTCTGAGCGCTCTGCTGCCTTTAAGCGTTTGGGCAATGCCTGAATCAGGCCAAAAAGGTCAGGATGGGCAAAAAAATGCACAGGTTCAACAAGAGCAAAAGCGTGGACAAGGGCAACCTAAATCAACAGCTAAAGCAGAAAGCCGCGAGTACTGGCGCTCCGGTAAAATGCAACAACGGCAAAATGCTTGGTTTGATCGCTTAGAATTGACGCCTGAACAGCGCCAAGCATTCCAGAGCGAGATGCAAGAGCACCATGCTGCACAGTTAAAAGCACGCACTGCGCACCAGGATAAATTACGCACCCTGCTGACCGACGAGCAGCGGGTCAAATTTGATCAAGATCGTGAGAGAATGCAGCAGCGCATGCAAAAGTATATGCAAAATAAAGATACGACTAAATCTGAAGGTCAATCGAAACGTTCACCACGCTCTAACACTGAGTAAAAACTAACTTTCACATCGGGCGGCTTAATTAGTTTTAAGCCGCTTTTTTATTGAGGAAAATCCTATGCGCTCATTATTCTGGAGGGTACTGGGTGCATTTTGGTTGGCCTTAATTCTAACCGGCGCCCTGACCTATTTATTAGTGCGCATGTTTAACCAAGATGACTGGGTACTTAATCATCATCCTGGCTTAGCCGGCTTTGCCCCAAGCTGGCTCAATCTTTATGAATCGGGTGCAACTCAATCTGCCCTGCAGCATGTGCGACAACAACGGCAGAAATACCGTATTCATACACAAATTCTAGATGAAAATGGCGTCTCCTTAACAGGCCCCCACTCCTCTCGGGCTTTAGCCAGAGAAGAACAACACAATAAACGCAGCTTACCCTGGCGCCGTATTACCCAGGAAATGACCGGTAGCAGTGGCCAAGCCTATCTATTTGTATACCGCATCAGCAACAGTGAGCTTAGCGCTTGGCAGCGCAATAATGCCTTACGCCCGATAAGTGCTTTAATCATTGCGCTTATTGTCCTAACCGCGATGAGTCTGTTGTTGACCCTTTCCATTACCCGCCCGCTAAATCGTTTGCGCAATGCTGTGCATGACTTAGGCCAAACCAGCTACCATCAAGAACAGCTCAGCCAGTTGGCCAAGCGACGTGATGAGCTCGGTGTCCTCGCCGCTGACTTCAATCATATGGGGCAGCGCTTGCAAGGTCTTATTAGCAGTCAGCGACAATTGCTGCGCGACGTATCCCATGAGTTACGCTCACCTTTAGCCCGCTTACAAGTCGCCTTAGCTTTGGCTGAGCGAGGCAATCAAACTCAACGTCAGGCCTTATGGCCGCGCTTGCAACGTGAATGCGAACGCCTTGATGGATTAATTGATGAAATACTCACCTTGGCTCGCTTAGACCAAGTACAGACGCCTAAACAGACGATTGTTATTGATCAACTGTTAGAAAAGCTGTGCGATGATGCGAACTTATTGGCGCCTGAGCAAACTATAGACGTTAGCGCGGTGAAAAACTTGCATTGCCCAGGCTGGCCCGACCTGTTGCAGCGGGCACTGGATAATCTATTGCGCAATGCTTTGCGTTTTAACCCTGCGGAAAAGCCAATTCAGATTGAGGTATCCCAGCACACTTCTCACTTAACCATCAGTGTGCGCGACCATGGACCTGGCGTCAGTGCTGAATGGTTTGCGCAACTGGGTGATAGCTTTTTCCGTGTACCTGGACAAGATCAGCAAGGCTACGGGCTAGGACTGGCCATTGCTAAACGTGCGGTCGAGCAACATGGGGGACAGTTGCGCTTTAGCAATCACCCGCAAGGTGGTTTTATTGCCAGTGTGCAGTTGCCGTTAAGGGATTAAACTATTTAGATTCAGGCCAGCTGCGCAGAAAAGGTGCAGGATCCAATGGCGGTGGATTACGCAGGCTATTGATCGGAGTACCTAAGTACAAATAGGCAATGATCTGCTCATTCGCCGCTAAGCCAAGCCCTGCATTTATCACTGGATTTCGCGCAACAGCACCAGTACGCCATACCGCACCAACACCCAGTGCATGGGCTGCTAATAATATGCCATGGGCGGCACAACCAGCCGCCAGTACTTGTTCTTGGGCAGGCGCCTTATCGTGTTCGGTTATTCTGGCTATCACCAGTAATAGCATGGGCGCACGCAGTGGTAAGGCGCGGGTTTTCTCTATTTCTTCGGGTCCTGCATTCGGCGAAGTGCTCAGTAAACCTTGAACAAATAACTCACCCAGCTTGCTGCGATCTTCCCCTTGGACGGTTAAAAAACGCCAAGGCCTTAATTGTCCGTGATCTGGCGCACGGCCAGCAGCATGCAGCATTAGATCGAGCTGCTCAGCAGTTGGTGCAGGTTCTTTTAAGCGTGGTACTGATACGCGCTTTAATAAAAGCTCAATGGCATCCATGGCTCTTCCTCAGTCATCTTAAAATAAATGAAATTTGTAATGATTCTTAATTAGGTTACATATCTTAAACAATTTCCGAGCAATAACCAACCTAATCAGTAGGTTATTGCTTGGGGAAAGGTTAGATCAAGCTGACCTAAGTTTTCGCCCTATCACTCTTAAGCAGCTGAGTGGATAACGCTATGCCCTACGACTGCGGCGCTGTTAATGCTGGCAAACCATGGGCGGCACGTGCTGCATCGCAGTCAGGGTTATGCTCACCAAATTCCCACGAGGCATGAAAATTCTGGCAACTGGAGGAACGCTTAGAATATATGTTGCACTGGACTTTCTCGCCTACGCTGCCCTCTAAAGCCATACAGCGTGAAGGTTGGCGATCAGTGCCAATCATCGCTACATAGGTTGAGTTAATCGGAATAACAGCGTCATCAGGAACACTGCCCCCTGCCGACTGGCACTCGCCCCAAAAAAAAGATACACGAAAATGAGCGCAGCATGCGCCACAGGTTAAACATGGATTAATATCGAACATGGTATCTATAGACTACTGAAAAATGAGCAAAAGTGGCACAGATATGTTCTAACGCCACTTAGAAAAAACCGAATACCTGTATAGAATGCTGGTTTTTTCTGAGTATTGGTCATGTTGTACTGAGCAACTGCAACACATCCTGTTGATCAAACGGCCAGTTTAATTCCTGACCTGTATCGACTCGGCGTAACACAGGAATAGTCAGTGCATAACGTTCAAGCCAGTGCGGTGAATCAATAATATCCAATAACTCCACAACCAAGCCTTGTGCCACTAAGGGCTGCAACACTTGCTCTGCATCCTCACACAAATGGCAGCCTAAAGTACCAAACAGTTCACAATGTGCCGGCATATTCACCCTTATTTTCAAATCAACAACTTCGATTGCGGTCTAAACAAGCCACTATAATCAATTAAAATCGGCAAAAACACCATTGTTTTATAAAGCAAGTGGCTTTTGCAGAATGATTTTGCAAACTGTGTAATACTGATTGAGTCATTATGCCAGAGGCGTTTTATATGATTTGCTCATGAGTGCGCAAAATTACTATACAAAAATAGAAAATATAAAGATCGAGGGTGTTGACGATCTTCTTATTCGCTCCTTGTTGGATCGACAGCAGTACTATGATCCTAAAGGTGCCGCAGAGAGGTTGGGCATTTGCTCAGCTTCATGGTCACTGTTTGGCATGCTTTGGCCATCCAGCACCCATTTAGCCAGCGCCATAGCGTTGCGTCCGGTGAACGCTGAAGAGAAAATATTAGAAATTGGTTGTGGTCTTGCCCTAGCCAGTTTGGTTGCTCACCGCAGAGGAGCAAATATAACCGCATCTGATCGTCACCCGAAAGCTAAAGTATTTTTACAAGAAAATTTACGTTTAAATAACCTACCTAAGCTACCTTTTCGCCATGGCCAATGGGGTACACATCCAATACCAGCTATTGAAGATACCGATGCCCCTCTACTCACGGAAAAGTACGATTTTATTATTGGCAGTGATTTGCTGTATGAGCCTGATATGCCTAAGGAATTGGCTCTTTTTGTAAATATGCATGCCAATGAGCAAGCTGAGGTTTGGATTGTTGATTCAAACCGTGGCTATCGTCCAGCATTTAACCGCAAAATGAATGTCTTGGGCTTTGCTTTAACTGCAGACAACACCATCACTGAAAATAATCCTGGGCAAGAAAAGTTTAGCGGACGCTTACTTGTTTACAATCGCAGCTAGCTAAGCTCGAAGCTCTGAATGCCTAAACCTGTGATTCAAAGTAGATACAAGCACATTGTAGACAAACAGAGTTTGTGCCAATGGAAGCATAAAAAAAGGGTGACCGAAGTCACCCTTTTTTAGATCACAAAGAACTTATTCGCTCTTGTTCTCTTGCGCTTGACGGATCAGATCACCTAAAGTGGTCGGACCGGCTGCTTCTGTTTCTTGCTTACGCATCTCTTTCATCGCATCCTTCTCATCTTCAACGTCTTTAGACTTGATAGATAAGTTAATGACGCGAGACTTACGATCGATGTTGATGATTTTCGCTTCAACTTCGTCGCCTTCTTTCAGAACGTTACGTGCATCTTCGACACGGTCACGGCTGATTTCAGATGCTTTCAGAACAGCTTCGATGTCGTCTGCTAACAGGATAATTGCACCCTTAGCATCAACTTCTTTAACAGTACCAGTCACGATGCTGCCTTTCTCATGCTCTGACGCATAGCTTGAGAATGGATCATCTTCTAACTGCTTGATACCCAGTGAGATACGCTCACGCTCTGGATCAACAGACAGGATAACAGTTTCCAGCTCATCGCCTTTCTTGTAGCGGCGAACAGCTTCTTCGCCTGCTTCGTGCCAGCTGATGTCTGACAAGTGGACTAAACCGTCAATGCCGCCATCTAGGCCGATAAAGATACCGAAATCAGTGATTGATTTGATGGTACCGGAGATTTTATCGTTCTTGTTGAACTGGCTTGAGAAATCTTCCCATGGGTTAGATTTGCACTGCTTGATACCCAGAGAAATACGGCGGCGCTCTTCGTCGATGTCCAGAACCTGAACTTCAACTTCGTCACCAACCTGTACAACTTTTGATGGGTGGATGTTTTTGTTAGTCCAGTCCATTTCTGAAACGTGAACCAAACCTTCAACACCTTCTTCCAGCTCAGCAAAGCAACCGTAATCCGTCAGGTTGGTTACACGTGCCATAACACGGGTACCTTCTGGGTAACGGCCCTTGATTGCAACCCATGGATCTTCACCCAACTGCTTCAGGCCTAAAGATACACGGTTACGCTCGCGGTCGAATTTCAGTACTTTTACATCAATTTCGTCGCCAACGTTAACGATTTCGCCTGGGTGCTTAATGCGCTTCCAAGCCATA
>CAZEZR010000073.1:0-14139 GCA_964516465.1 uncultured Thiopseudomonas sp.
CAGCGAGGAGGCGTATATTACGCTTCCTAAATAATCTGTCAAGGTTTATTTTCTGTAAATCATACTTCTGTCGACTTACTAAACTTGATCCACTTGACTATCAGCTAAGCCGCGAGCCAAGGAGATCTATACTACAGGCTTTTTATAGAAAAGCAAGGGCAAGAGCAATATTGTTTTTACTCTGCAACCAGTACCACCTTAGCAAATTTGCGCTTACCAGCCTGACATATATGAGTGGAGCCAAGCTTAAAGACAAATTCACGACCCACTACACTGCCATCCACCTTCACACTGCCAGCGGAAAGCATATCCCGAGCGCCCGCCGCATTTTTAACCAAACCTGCCTGGTTTAACACTGACGCGATCGGCAGATCGCTCGTTGCCTTAACTTCCACCTCCGGCAAATCCTCAGGCAGCTCGCCATCTTGCATACGATTGCCCGCTGATTTATGCGCATTTGCCGCCGCCTCATCACCATGAAAGCGTGCAATCAATTCGCGGGCCAGCTCTATTTTAATATCACGCGGGTTAGCACCCTGCTCCACATTAGCTTTTAACTGCTCTATATCTTCCGCACTTCTGAAGCTGAGCAAATCATAGTAGCGCCAAATCAACTCATCAGGCATAGATAGCAGCTTGGTATACATAGTGCCGGGCGCCTCTTGTATACCTACATAGTTACCCAGCGATTTTGACATCTTTTTAATGCCATCTAAACCTTCCAGCAAAGGCATAGTGATAACACACTGCGGCTGTTGGCCGTATGAGCGCTGCAACTCGCGACCCATCAGCAAGTTAAAAGTCTGATCTGTACCGCCTAGCTCAATATCAGAACGCAACGCAACGGAGTCATAACCTTGAATCAAAGGATATAAAAACTCATGAATAGCAATGGGCTGATTACTGCTGTACCTATTACTGAAGTCTTCTCTTTCCAGCATTCTCGCAACTGTATATTGCGAAGCCAAACGAATAAAATCCGCTGGCTTTAGCTCCTCTAGCCAACTCGAGTTAAACACCACCTCGGTTTTGCTTTCATCAAGGATTTTAAACACTTGCTGCTTATAGGTTTCTGCGTTGGCCAGCACCTGCTCGCGGGTTAGCGGCGGCCGCGTAACACTTTTACCGCTGGGATCACCGATCATTCCAGTAAAATCACCAATTAAGAAAATGACCTGATGGCCCAAGTCTTGCAGCATGCGCAGCTTATTTAATAATACCGCGTGCCCTAGGTGAAGATCAGGCGCAGTTGGATCAAAGCCTGCCTTGATGCGTAACGGCTCGTTGCGCTTTAACTTCTCTATCAACTCCTGCTCAACAATGACGCTGTCAGTCCCTCGTTTAATAATAGCCAACTGCTCTTCAACGCTTTTCATGCTTAGAACACCACAACAATATAAGAAAGATGGCTGGTAAGAGTACTAGATAAGGAACTAAAAACAAATTAACGCATCATAGAAAAGCTATCAATTGCCAGCTATATTGGCGAGAATTCAGTAAAAAACTAGATACTACGCAAGTTGTAGACATACGGGCTTGCAGTAGAAGGCTTTTGCTTATACTTTAGCCAATCGTTCACAATTCGACCCCAGCAGACAACAAAGACTATGCCCACAACCAAAACTCCGACAAAACAGAGCTACCCTAAACGCCATCTGTTTGCCGCAAGCGGAATGACTGCTTTACTATGTATTGCTTTGCTCGTCTACCCCTCTCGCGAAGTAGAAGCCAAGAAGACCTTTATCAATATAGAGTTAGAAGAGCAAACTACCGAACAAGTCACAAGCAACCGTTCTGATAACGATATTTTCCTATCTGAAGCTGACTATGCAGCGCTCAACACCACCTTAGCGCAGCCTGAGCCCACAGCTTTTGAATACAAGAAAACCTTAACCGTTAAGAGCGGGGACACACTATCAATTCTTTTTAATAAAGCAGGCTTAGGTAGCAGCTTGCTGCACAGCATTCTGGCCACAAATAAAGACGCCAAACGTTTCACTCACTTAAAGGCCGATCAAAAAATCACCTTTGAGCTGGATGAAAACAATATGCTGCAAACTCTCAGCAGCCAAGTCAGCCCTTTAGAAACTATTTATCTAGAAAAGCAAGCTGATACAAATGATTATACTTTTCGTAAAGAAGTTGCTACCACGCAAATAACCGAAAAATACGCCCAAGGCACTATCAATGGCGCATTATTTACCGCCACTAAAAAAGCTGGCCTGCCCTATGCTGTAGCACTTGATATGGCTAAAATATTCGGTTACGACATTGATTTTGCCCAAGACATACGCTCTGGCGATACATTTGAACTTATCTACGAAGAAAAAACTCTAGACGGCAAAGCGATAGGTGTCGGCAATATTCTATCGGCCCGGTTCACTAATCGCGGCAAAGTTCACACCGCAGTGCACTATACTGATAAAAATGGCAATTCAAGTTATTATGCCGCCGACGGCTCCAGCTTACGCAAAGCCTTTATCCGCACCCCTGTGGACTTTGCACGAATCAGCTCGCGTTTCTCCAATGGCCGCAAGCATCCTATTTTGAACACTATTCGCGCGCACAAAGGGGTTGACTATGCCGCGCCACGGGGTACCCCCATTAAAGCAGCTGGCGACGGTCGCGTTACTTTAGCTGGGCGCAAAGGTGGCTACGGCAATACTGTGGTAATTAAGCACGGCCAGCGTTACCAAACTTTATATGCCCATATGCAAGATTTCGCTAAAGGAATCCGAGCTGGCAGCACGGTCAAACAAGGGCAAATTATTGGTTATATCGGCACCACTGGCTTATCAACTGGACCTCATCTACATTATGAGTTCCAAGTCAACGGTGTGCATGTGGATCCATTAAGCCAAAAGCTACCCACTGCTGATCCAATACCGGCTGCAGAAAAACAACGCTTCGCTCAATACAGCGCTCCTTTACTGGCAAAACTCGACTTACAACAAGAGATTCAAGTCGCTCTGAATAAGCAATAACATGCTTTATATCGGCATTATGTCTGGCACCAGCTTAGACGGGTTTGATATCTGCTTGGTGGATATCGACCAGCACTGTTCTCTGCTGGCCAACCACTACATAGCTATGCCAGTAGCGCTTAAAAACGAACTTCTCTCCTTATGCAGCAGCGGCGCCGATGAAATTCATCGCGCCGCTCTAGCTGAACGCCAGTGGGCGCAACTTGCCGCTCAAGGCGTGACCCAACTTCTTGCAGATAGCAAAATTTCAGCCACGCAGATTCGCGCCATAGGCAGCCATGGACAAACCATTCGGCACGAACCGCAACAGCACTTCACTGTGCAGATAGGTAGCCCAGCGTTACTTGCAGAGCTAACTGATATTTGTGTGGTTAGCGATTTTCGCCAGCGTGATATAGCAGCTGGAGGCCAAGGTGCGCCACTGGTACCCGCTTTTCATGAAATGCTGTTTAACCAGCAACCCATGCCCTGCGCTATCTTAAACATAGGTGGCTTCAGTAATGTCACCCTACTGTCTGAGCATAAAGAAACACAGGGTTTCGACTGTGGCCCTGGCAATGTATTAATGGATGCTTGGATTCAACACAAAAAAAACAGCCCATACGATAAAGGCGGCGCTTGGGCAGCTGGCGGTACTGTGCATCAGCCTTTACTGCACAGCATGTTGCAGGAGCCATTCCTGACAACTCAAGGACCTAAAAGCACCGGCCGTGAGCTGTTTAACCTACCCTGGCTGCAAGCTTTGCTGAGTAAACACCCAGCCATCGCCGAGCAAGATGTGCAAGCGACACTATGTGAGTTTACCGCACAAACAATTGCTGACTCGATCAAGTCAGTGCAAAAAAACACCCAAGCTGTTTGGGTATGTGGTGGTGGGGCGCACAATAACGACTTACTCAAGCGCCTGGCGCGCTTGATGCCACAGAGCACTGTGGCCAGCACTGACTCTATTGGCGTTTCAGCCGATTGGATGGAGGCCATGGCGTTTGCTTGGCTGGCACACTGCTGCCTAGAGAATATTCCAAGCAATAGGCCTGCTGTAACAGGCGCCAAAGGATTGCGTGTACTTGGCGCCATATACCCTGCCTAAGCAGTTTTAAATCGAGAAGGATGAGCCACAACCACAGGTGGTCGTTGCGTTAGGGTTATTAATTATAAAACGCGACCCTTCCAAACCTTCAGTGTAATCAACCTCTGCACCGGCTAAATACTGAAAGCTCATTGGATCAATAACTAAGCTGACGCCTTCACGATCAACAATCGTATCGTCATCAGAAATTTCCTCATCAAAGGTAAATCCATACTGGAAACCTGAACAGCCACCACCAGTGATAAACACACGTAATTTCAGCTTCGGGTTACCCTCTTCTTCCACAAGGGCTTTAACTTTGCTCGCTGCATCGTGCGTAAACTGCATTGCGGCAGGGACGAAGGATTCAACACTCATTTTTACTTTCTCCCAGCATCGCGCTGTTAACAACTATTGGTTATATTATCCGCTTATCCTACCACGGAGGTCAACTATTAAAAATGCTTAAGGAATTAATGCCAGCGAAAGCAAACCAGAGTTTTCTGCAAAGCCGAACATAATGTTCATATTTTGTATCGCTTGGCCGGATGCGCCTTTGACTAAATTATCGATTGCCGCCATTACCACCACCACATCACCATCTTGCGGGCGCAGCACGGAAATACGGCACATATTGGCTCCCTTAACCGTGCGTGTTTGCGGAAAGACTCCAGCCGGCAGCACATCAACAAAGGGCTCATCTTGATAATACTGTGCAAATACTGCCTGCAAATCAACACTGCGATCCGCCACAGTGGCATACGCTGTTGCATGAATACCACGAATCATAGGCACTAAGTGCGGCACAAAGGTTAAGCCAACTGGTTGACCTGCAGCACGCCTTAAACCTTGTTGTATTTCTGGCAGGTGACGATGACCACTGACTCCATAAGCCACCATATTTTCCGCCGACTCACAGAATAATGAACCGATTTTAACTGCGCGCCCAGCGCCACTGACGCCCGATGCACAGCTAGCAATAATCTGCTCAGTATCTGCCAAGCCGGCTTCAACCAAGGGCAGTAAAGCCAGCTGAACTGCAGTTGGGTAGCAGCCCGGCACCGCAATCAAACGGGCGTCTTTAATTGCTGCTCGGTTGACTTCAGGCAGCCCATAGACTGCTTCGGCGAGTAAGTGCGGTGCGCCATGGGGTTGGCCGTACCACTGCGCCCACTCTTCGGCATCTTCTAAACGAAAATCGGCAGATAAATCAATCACCCGCGTGCCTGCCTGCAGGATTTCATCAGCTAAACCATGGGCCACACCGTGTGGAGTGGCAAAAAACACCACGTCACAGGCGGCTAACGCCTCAACGTCCGGTACAGAAAAAGCTAAATCAGGGTAGTTTTCGCGCAAATTAGGGTACATATCAGCAACCCGCACACCTTCTTCGGAACGCGAAGTGATGATGTCTACTTGTGCATGGGGATGCAATGCGAGCAGACGCAGCAGCTCAGCTCCTGTGTAACCTGTACCACCGACGATTGCTACTTTAATCATGCATGCACCCTCTTAACTCAAATAAAATATATGTTAAATAACTCATTAAGCACTCTACAGATGACACTGAACCCACTGCGTACTACCATTACCATTCTTTTTTGTTGGAGCAAGTTATGACTTATTTTTGGATCAAAGCGTTCCATATTATCGCAGTAGTCTGTTGGTTTGCCGGTTTATTTTACTTACCGCGCTTATTTGTCTACCACGCAATGAGCAGCGACACTATCAGCCAAGAACGCTTCACTATTATGGAGCGTAAGCTCTATAGGGGCATCATGCATCCATCACTGATTGCCACCTTAGCGCTCGGCATCATTATGCTATATATGAAACCAGCACTGCTCAAGATGGGCTGGATGCATATCAAGCTAACACTATTAGTTTTTTTAATTGCTTATCACTTTTCACTGGGCGCCATTTATAAGCGTTTTGCTCAGGGTACCAACCAAAAAAGCCATGTGTTCTACCGCTGGTTTAATGAGCTGCCGGTGTTGTTTTTAGTCGTGATAGTCATATTAGCGATTATCAAACCTTTTTAACTGTTAGCCAGCTGATCAACAGACAAAACGTTTGTGCCTGCCAACCATACACTGTCGGTCATCGTCTTTTAGGAGCGATGACCGACAGTTAGCAGTTCACTAACCAGTATTGCGCAAACCTGCGGCAATACCTGCCACTGTCACTAATAACGCCTGTTCAATCGCTGGACGAATTTCCTCACCTTGCTCTCGGGAGCGCGCCAGTAATTCCACTTGCAGTAAATGCAATGGATCCAAATAGGTGTCGCGCACGCTAATGGATGCCCGCACCTGCGGGTGACGCTCCAACAAGTGGGTCTCGCCAGTTAAGCGTAGAACTTGATCCACTGCTTGGGCAAGATGCAAATACAACTCCTCACCAAAGCCTCGTAATTCATCGTCAACGAGGCGCTCATCATAAAGTCGCGCAATACCTGAGTCGGCTTTTAACAGCACCATCTCCAGCATATCAATGCGCGCCCTGAAAAACGGCCACTGATCACGCATCTCATCCAATAGCGGCTCTTCTTGGCGCTCAACTGCATTTTGCAATGCTGTTTCCCAACCCAACCAGGCCGGCAACATCATGCGGGTTTGTGTCCAAGCAAAAATCCATGGAATAGCCCGCAAGCTTTCAATCCCGCCCGAACGGCGGCGGGCCGGACGACTGCCTAATGGCAAGCGACCCAACTCTTGCTCAGGCGTAGCTTGGCGGAAGTAATCAACAAACTGTGGATCTTCACGCACGGTTTTACGGTAGGCGGCTAAACCATCAGCAGCCAAGCGTTCCATCACCGCGCGCCATGAGTCTTTCGGTACCGGTGGCGGTAAAAGGGTCGCCTCAAGTACTGAGGCCAAATACAGATTTAAATTCTGCACTGCCACTTCTGGCAAGCCATACTTAAAGCGAATCACTTCACCCTGCTCAGTGGTGCGGAAACGCCCCGCGACCGAACCTGGCGGCTGCGACAGAATTGCCTCATGAGCTGGGCCACCACCACGGCCGACAGTACCGCCGCGGCCATGGAATAAAATCAGTTCAATACCTTGCTTCTCGCAGACAGCTACCAACTCTTCCTGGGCGCGGTATTGTGACCAAGCTGCAGCAGTGGTTCCCGCATCTTTGGCCGAGTCAGAATAACCAATCATGACTTCTTGTGGTCCTGCTAGGCTATTACGGTAATCCGTCAGACTGAGCAATTGATCAATAACGCCAGCAGCATTGTGCAAGTCATCTTGGGTTTCAAACAGTGGCGCAATACGCATGGCCCGGTTGAGACCCGCCTCTTTCAGCAGTAACTGTACTGCCAACACATCAGAAGGTGCCGAGGCCATGGAGATAACATACGAACCCAAGGAATCAGCTGAGGTTTGCGCAATCACTTTACAGGTATCCAGTACTTCTTGAGCATCAGTACTGGCCTTAAAGGCACTGGATAATAAAGGCCGACGGTTATCCAACTCGGCCAGTAAAAACTCTTGGCGTTGCGCCTCATCCCACTGCGTATACTCACCTAAACCGAGCCATTGGGTAATTTCATTGAGGGCACTGGTATGACGCTCAGCATCTTGACGAATATCTAAGCGCACCAAAGAGAGGCCAAAAGTTGTGGCGCGGCGAATGGTATCGAGCAAATCGCCATCAGCAATTAAACCCATGCCGCACTCATGCAAAGAGCGGTAGCATAAAAGCAATGGGGATAAGAGCTCTTCGGTATCGTGCATAATATCTGCCGGCAACGGCGCACCGCTGGAAATCGCATCCTGCAACTCACTGCGCGTATGACGTAAGCGTGCACGCAGCCGCTTTAACAACACACGGTAGGGCTCGTCTGTTTCCCCCACTAAAGCCATTAACTCGTCACTGCCATTGAGCATCGACAGTTCCGCAGTGAGGCGCGAGATATCCCGTAAGAATAAATCTGCCGCAATCCAACGGGCTAATAAGAGTACGGTTTTAGTCACCCGCGCAGTAACATTCGGATTGCCATCACGGTCACCGCCCATCCAGGTGGCAAAACGAATCGGTGTCGCAGTGATCGGTAACTTCTCGCCACCGGCTGCCAGCAAAGTGTTATCCACATGGCGCAAAACTTTAGGAATGGCCTGCCATAACGAGCGCTCAATCACCGCAAACCCCCAACGTGCTTCATCCACTGGGGTTGGTTGCTCGCTACGAATTTCTGTAGTGTGCCAAATTTCAGTGATTAAACTGCGCAACTTAGCAATGATTTTGTCACGCTCAGCTGGGGTTAAATCGGTGTGATCGAGGGCAGCCAACTGCACAGCGATCATGTCGTACTTCATAATCAGAGTACGGCGGGATACTTCCGTTGGATGTGCAGTGAGCACCAGCTCAATATCTAGATCAGCCACGGCTTGGGATAAGTCTTGCGGATCGTGCCCAGCCACTTGTAGATTTTCCAGCACGCAAGCCAGCATCTGATCTTCAAAGGCAGGTTCTTCATCACTGCGACGGCGGCGCATTAAATGGTATTGGTCGGCAATATTGGCGAGGTTTAAAAACTGGTTAAAGCCACGGGCCACTGGCAGCAATTCATCTTCAGACAACTGATCTAAGGTATCAGTCATTTGCTGGCGACCGTCTTCTGAGCCGCGACGTGCCGCTTTCGCACCGGTACGGATGCGCTCAATTTTCTCTAAAAACTCTTCACCACGCTGTTCGCTCATGGTTGCACCCAGCAGCTCACCTAATAGGTGAACATGCTCGCGTAAACGTGAGTCAATTTGGGTCATACTCGCTCTCCACTAAAGTTCTCTTTAGCTTGCCGAGTTATCTCTCATCAAGCAAGGCAACTTTAATGTGCTCAGCCCAACTGCAAACTCCCTCAGGCAAGCAAGGTCGCTGTATTATTACTGGCTAAACTGACAGCGTACCGCGCGTTTTTTATCATCCACTAAAACACCAGTTAAACCTTTTTGTTCGGTATCAAATAGCACCACAATGCCATCTATGCACTGAGCAACTTGCTCGGCAGGTTTTAAAGATACTTTGTAATCTTCGCCTGGAACGGTTTTTAACATAGTGTACTCAGCCAACAGCAAAGCATCACTGGGCTTAGCAATATGAAAATAACCGTAATAGCTTAAAATTGCGATAGTGCCGACAATGCTCGCAATAGCCGTGCCTATCAGTGGTCGTAAGTCGCGTTGGCTCATTATCACTCCAAAAAGTTAACTGCCCTAAGGTTTAAGCTGTAGCGCTGCAATAACGATAGCTGTAGTGCAGCGCTACAAACAGCTCTTAATGCTCTGGACGCATATGTGGGAATAAAATCACATCACGAATAGAGGCTGAGTCAGTCAGCAGCATCACTAAGCGATCGATGCCAATCCCTTCTCCTGCGGTCGGTGGCATACCGTATTCAAGGGCACGGACAAAGTCAGCATCGTAATGCATGGCTTCGTCATCGCCGGCGTCTTTATCCGCCACTTGCGCTAAGAAACGCTCTGCTTGGTCTTCTGCATCATTGAGCTCCGAGTACGCATTGGCAATTTCACGACCGCCAATAAACAACTCAAAACGGTCAGTGACACTTGGGTCTTGGTCATTACGACGGGCCAGCGGTGACACCTCAAATGGATACTGGGTAATAAAGGTTGGCTGCTCAAGCTTATCTTCAACCGTTTCTTCAAAAATCATGGTTTGTAGCTGCCCCAGACCTTCAAAACCAATCACTTTGGCGCCGTGTTTTTTCGCTAAAGCACGAGCTGTATCAAGATCTTGCAAATCTGCCGGGGTGATATCTGGGTTATATTGCAAAATGGCATCAAACAAAGAGATGCGCTGGAATGGCTCACCAAAGTGGAACACCTTGCCTTGATAAGGCACATCAGTGCTGCCTAAGACTGCTTGCGCCAGCTCACGGAACAGCTCTTCGGTCAAATCCATATTGTCTTCATAGTCGGCATAGGCTTGGTAAAACTCAAGCATAGTGAACTCTGGGTTATGCCGCGTGGACACACCTTCATTGCGGAAGTTGCGGTTAATCTCAAACACCCGCTCAAAACCACCCACCACCAAACGCTTTAAATACAGCTCAGGCGCGATACGCAAATACATCGGCAAATCGAGGGCATTATGGTGGGTTTCAAAAGGCTTGGCCGCTGCACCACCGGGAATGGTTTGCAGCATGGGCGTTTCCACTTCTAAGAAATCTCGCTCGGTTAAAAAGTTGCGGATATGCGCAATCACTTTCGAGCGCACTTTAAAGGTATTACGCACCTCTTCATTGACGATCAAGTCCACATAACGCTGCCGGTAGCGCTGCTCAGTGTCGGTTAAGCCATGGTGTTTATCCGGTAGCGGACGCAGGGATTTGGTCAGTAGTTGGACTTGGGTCATGTGCACATACAAATCACCCTTACCCGAACGGGCCAAAGTCCCTTCTGCAGCAATGATGTCACCTAAATCCCAGGTCTTAATCTCGGCCAGCTTTTCTGCAGGCAAACCTTTGCGGTCCACATACACCTGCAAACGTCCGGTCATATCCTGCACCACCATAAAGGCACCGCGATTCAGCATAATACGTCCAGCAATTTTCACCGGAATCGCGGCGCTGGCTAATTGCTCTTTGCTCTCATCCACATAGGTCTTCTGGATATCAGCGCAATAATGCTCGCGACGAAAATCATTCGGAAATGCATTGCCTTTCGCCCGTTCCACCGCCAACTTTTCTTTACGCAGGGCAATTAAACGGTTTTCTTCCTCTTGCAACTCATGCTGAGTTAGCGGTTGTTCGCTCATGATGGGTATCCACTATATATATTCAGGTCGCTCGTACAGCGACTGTAAGCATGCGTCTGCATGCTGATTTCAATCTTGGCGCATAATTTGTGCGTAACCATGGGCCAATTACAGCCCTTGCTTCAGGCTCGCTTCTAAAAACTGATTGATCTCGCCATCTAAAACGGCGTCACAGTTGCTTTCTTCAACGTTGGTGCGTAAATCTTTAATCCGCGATTGGTCCAGTACATAGGAACGAATCTGATGACCCCAGCCAATATCAGACTTACTGTCTTCCAACTCTTGCGAAGCAGCATTGCGCTTTTGCAGTTCCAGCTCATACAGCTTAGCGCGCAGCATTTTCATTGCAGTATCACGGTTAGCATGCTGGGAACGCTCGTTCTGACAGCTGACCACTGTATTGGTCGGCTCATGGGTAATCCGCACCGCAGAGTCGGTGGTGTTGACGTGCTGACCACCGGCACCGGATGAACGGTAGGTATCCACACGCAAGTCGGCAGGGTTGATATCAATTTCAATATTGTCATCAATCTCTGGCGAGACAAACACTGCGGTAAATGAGGTGTGGCGACGGTTGCCTGAGTCAAATGGGCTTTTACGCACTAAGCGATGGACACCCGTTTCAGTGCGCAACCAACCAAAAGCGTACTCGCCTTTGATATGTAAAGTTGCGCCTTTAATACCGGCCACATCACCGGCCGACAGCTCCATAATGGTGGCAGTAAAGCCATTGTGATCAGCCCAGCGTAAATACATACGTAATAAAATATTGGCCCAATCCTGCGCTTCAGTACCACCCGAGCCTGCTTGAATATCCAAGTAGGCATTGTTGGCATCCATTTCGCCACTGAACATGCGACGAAACTCTAAGGTGCCAAGCTGCTCGCTCAGGCGCTTTACTTCCTTACGCACTTCCTCAACGGCTTCTTCATCATCTTCTTCCACTGCCATTTCTAACAGCTCTTTTGCGTCACTGACGCCGCTTTCAAGATTGTCTAAAGTTTCCACCACTTGTGCCAACAAGGAACGCTCACGACCAAGGTTTTGTGCGTACTCTGGATCACTCCAAACATCTGGATCTTCCAGCTCACGCTCAACTTCAGTTAGACGCTCACGCTTGGTAGCATAGTCAAAGATACCCCCAAATGACTTGCGTGCGCTCGGATAAGTCATTGATGGCTAGATGGATTGGATTGACTTCCATAACAGATGATTCTCGCTTATTTGAACAGAGTAAAAAGGCTAATTGTACCTTAATTAATCCCTACTGTGCGCGCAGCACCGGCACAGCCAGTACTTTTATTTAACTGGGACTGAGACTGGAAACAATCAGTTGCAAGCTCTCATTACCGCGAAACTCATTGACATCTAACGTATAGGCCGCTTGCGCCTCAACAATAGTGGGGTTCGGCCAAATAGCCAAATCAACATTAAAGGCAATGGCATCCACTGCTGGAGCAGCTTGACTGCTTTGCAATACCAGTTTCAAATGCTTTTCACCGACCAAGCGCTGGCTGAGAATTTTAAACTCGCCATGGAATAACGGCTCAGGAAAACGCTGTCCCCACGGTCCAGCGTGGCGTAACTGTTGCGCCAACTGCATATCAAACTCGTGGGCAGACAAACTGCCATCGGAGTAAATTCGCCCAGTTAAATCATCTTCAGTCAGCTGTCGCCGCACTTCCGCATCAAAGGCTTTGGCAAAAGCAGCAAAGTGCACCTGCTGCAAGGTCAAACCTGCGGCCATGGCATGACCACCAAACTTGCTGATCAGCTGCGGAAAACGCGCCGCTACAGCATCCAACGCATCACGGATATGCAAGCCGGGTACCGAGCGCGCGGAACCTTTGAGCTCACCGTTACCAGCATCGGCGAAAGCAATCACTGGGCGGTGGTAACGCTCTTTCATGCGCGAGGCGAGAATACCAATCACCCCCTGATGCCACTCCGGCTCAAATAAGCACAGGCCAAAGGGCAAGTTATCGAGAGGTAGATCTTTCAGTTGCACTAGGGCTTCTCGCTGCATGCCTTGTTCGATGTGCTTACGCTCTTGATTCAGCTGCTCCAGTTGCATGGCGCGCTGCATAGCACCTTCAGCGTCATCGCAGAGTAAGCACTCAATACCTAAGCTGATATCATCTAAGCGTCCTGCTGCATTTAAACGCGGCCCGACTATAAAGCCTAAATCAGTGGAGACAATACGGCGGTGATCGCGACGGGCCACCTCCAGAATGGCACGTAATCCCGGTCGCGCCCGCCCGGCACGAATGCGGGCCAAACCTTGATGGACTAAAATACGGTTATTGGCATCTAAGGGCACCACATCGGCCACGCTACCGAGCGCAACTAAATCCAGCAGCTCAGCCAAATTCGGTTCTTGTATACCTTGCTGCTCAAACCAACCGCTGCCACGCAAATGTGCGCGCAAGCCCAGTAACACATAAAACATCACGCCAACGCCGGCCAATGCCTTACTGGGAAATTCACACCCGGGCTGATTGGGATTCACAATGGCATCCGCAGTGGGCAATTCAGCGCCAGGCAAATGGTGATCAGTGACAATCACTTTAAGGCCGGCAGCTTGCGCCGCAGCCACACCCTCAATACTGGAAATGCCATTATCCACAGTCACCAGTACATCCGGTTGGCGCTGCAAGGCTACCGCAACGATTTCAGGGGTCAGGCCATAACCATAATCAAAACGATTGGGCACCAAATAATCCACATGGGCCGCACCCAGCATGCGCAGCCCCAGCACTCCCACACAACTGGCTGTCGCCCCATCGGCATCAAAGTCACCGACAATCAGAACGCGTTGCCGTTGTTGCAATGCTTGAGCTAATAGCTGTACCGCGGCATCCATTCCTTTCAGCAGATGCGTGGGCAACAGTCGCGCCAAACCTTTCTCCAGCTCGGTCGCATGCTGCACACCTCGGGCGGCATAAATACGGGTCAACAAGGGTGGGATATCACCTAAGTCAGGTAATACATCAGGTAAGGGTCGTTGTTCTATACGCATAACAAGCTATGTACTCTTTTCAATTCTCAGCTAAAACCAATCCAACAAACATATTTTACCGGCTCTTCAATCAGGCCCGCCATGCAACCATTCCAACTCAATGCTGTGCTGGCCACGCTCATCAGTGACAAAGACATCACCATCACTGATCATCACGCTCCAATTAATAACCCGGGGTAACTGTTCAGCTAAGTTGCTCAGTGACTCTTGGCTAATGACCAAAACATGTAAGTTTTTTAGATTACGCGCAGCATCCAGTTCTTTAGGCATCCACGTGC
>CAZEZR010000074.1:0-13893 GCA_964516465.1 uncultured Thiopseudomonas sp.
TCCAGCCATTCTTGTGTTTCTACCGGATCAAAATCTTGCATGTTTCGCTCCCAAAATAAGGGTCTATTGATGATGGACCTATATGTGCATCATGTCTTGTGAACAATCTGCACATGGCACAACACTGTCATTTTAAGTTGTATTTTCGTTCTCCTTGTAGTTTTACTACATAATGACGCGTGAGTCAGCCTCTATTCATTAGATCTTTTTAATTAGCAGGCTCCCTTAACGCCATGCTGCATAAATTTCAGGTATCTTTGTAGACACTTTTAGTCTAGCAGTGCTTAGGATCCCCATGACCCCTCGTTTATTAGAAACCCTTCCGGCTAGCTTGTTAGGTTTACAGCAAAAAGCGCAGCGCGAGTGGGCACACTCTTTGCAAGAGCAGCAGATTGCCGATCCACTTTGGCCTGACAGTCGCTATCAAGCTTTTATTCGTATCTGCACACTCAGTGACTTTGTTCTTAACCAGGCCATTCGTGATCCGCAAATGCTGATCGACTTGGTTGCTTCAGGGCAGTTAGACCGTACTTTAGTGCCCGGTGAAATTCGCCACCAACTGAATAAATGTCTAGCGGATTGTAGCGATGAATCGAGCCTGCTGTTGCACTTACGCAAGTACCGCAACCGACTGCAAGTACGGATTATTTGGCGCGATTTAATGCGCCAGGCAGAGCTTAGCGAGACCTGCCGTGACTTATCAGCGCTGGCTGATGCCTGCACCGATTTAGCCTACCACTGGTTGTATCAACAACATTGCCAACTGTTTGGCACGCCCATTGGACGCCACAGTAAACAGCCGCAACAATTGGTTATTCTAGGTATGGGTAAACTGGGTGCTTATGAGCTGAACTTGTCTTCAGATGTGGATTTGATTTTTACCTACCCTGAGGCTGGGGAAACTGAAGGGGCAAAACGCAGCCTTGATAACCAAGAATTTTTTACTCGCCTTGGGCAAAAGCTGATCAAAGCCTTAGATACTATTACCGTCGACGGCTTTGCCTTTCGCGTGGATATGCGCCTACGCCCGTATGGATCTGGCGGTCCCTTAGTCTATAGTTTTAGTGCCATTGAGCAGTACTATCAAAACCAAGGCCGTGACTGGGAGCGTTATGCCATGATTAAGGCCCGCGTTGTGGCGGGCGATCAAAATACCGGCTCCCGCTTACTGCGTATTTTGCGTCCCTTTGTTTATCGTCGTTATTTAGACTTCTCAGCCATTGAAGCACTGCGTTCAATGAAACAACTGATCCAGCAAGAAGTGCGCCGCAAAGATATGGACGACAATATTAAGCTCGGCTCCGGTGGTATTCGCGAAGTGGAGTTTATTGCTCAGGCTTACCAGTTGATTCATGGCGGACGTGACTTAAGCCTGCAGCAGCGCCCTTTGCTCAATACCTTAGACACCTTAGCCGCGCAGGGGTATATGCCCTCAGCAGATATCACTGAGCTTAAAAACGCCTACCGTTTCCTCCGCTATACCGAGCACGCGCTGCAAGCTGTGGCTGATTTACAAACCCAAAGCTTGCCAGACACTGCTCTTGAGCAAGCGCGCCTAGCCTTTATGATGGGTTTTAATGACTGGAGCAGCTTTAGAAAACAGCTGAGATACTGGCGGGAACGCATCGAGCAGCACTTTCGTGGGGTAATCGCTGATCCTGATGAGGATGAAGATGATTGCATTGGTGGTGAGTGGCTGCCAGTCTGGGAAGACACCATTGCGGTGGAAAGCATTTATCAGCAACTTGAGGAGGCAGGCTATACCAACAGTCAAGCAGCTTGGCAACGCCTTACGCAACTGCGTGAAGGCACGCAAGTGCGGGCCATGCAGCGCCTAGGACGTGAACGCTTGGATGCTTTTATGCCGCGCTTTTTAGCCCAAGCCGTGGAGCACGACAATCCCGATTTGGTCTTGGAGCGGGTTTTGCCACTTATCGAAGCGGTAGCGCGCCGCTCAGCTTACTTAGTCTTGCTCACAGAAAACCCTGGCGCTCTATTAAGAGTGATCAGTTTATGTGCCGCCAGCCCTTGGATTGCTGAGCAATTAACCCGTTTCCCAGCCTTACTTGATGAGCTACTCAATGAAGGCCGCTTATACCGCCCACCCTTGGCGCCCGAGTTAGCCGCCGAGTTGCGCGAGCATTTGTTGCGCATTCCCGAAGAAGACGTTGAACAACAAATGAATGCTCTGCGTCACTTTAAACTGGCCCACCGCTTACGGGTTGCCGCATCAGAAATTGCCGGCACAATGCCATTAATGAAAGTCAGTGACTATTTAACTTGGCTGGCGGAAGCCATTCTGGAACAGGTTCTGCACTTGGTCTGGAATGAAATGGTGCGCAAGCATGGTGTACCCCAGCATTTAGATGGCAGCCCGAGTGAATTGGATTTTGTCATCGTTGGTTACGGCAAACTGGGTGGTATTGAACTGGGGCACAGCTCTGACCTGGACTTAGTCTTTATCTACGATTGCGATCCTTTAGCGGAAACCAATGGCCCCCGCCCTGTGGATGGCGCACAGTTTTACACCCGCATGGGCCAGCGGATTATCTTTATGCTCACCACCCGCACCACTGCTGGTGGCCTCTATGATGTTGATATGCGCTTAAGGCCCAGCGGTGACTCAGGCTTACTGGCCACTTCATTAAGCGCCTTTGCTCGCTATCAAGCAGAGCAAGCTTGGACGTGGGAGCATCAAGCGTTGATTCGTGCGCGCGTTTTGGTCGGTAGCCCAGCACTCACAGAGCAATTTAATCAAGTACGCTTAGATATTTTAGCCCGTCAACGTGAGTTATCCGCCCTGCAACACGCAGTCAGCGAAATGCGCGCAAAAATGCGGCATAATCACGGTACCCAGATCACCCAAGGTGGTTTAGGCCCAAATGCATTCAGTGATGATGTGCAGTTTGATCTGAAGCAAGATGCTGGTGGTATTGTTGACATCGAGTTTATGGTTCAATATGCCGTTCTAGCTTGGTCATGGCAATACCCACAACTGGCAACCTATACCGACAACATCCGTATTCTTGACGGTCTCGGCGCAGAAAACTTGTTCAGCGCGGATCATGTCCGTTTGCTACAAGAGGCTTACAAGGCTTATCGCGCAGCAGCTCACCGTCTCGCCCTGCAAAAACAGCAAGGTGTAGTTGAAGGCAACCTGTTTGCGGACGAACGTCACATTGTGACAACTGTCTGGCAAGAACTGGGCTTAAGTTATTTGGAATAAATTTTTTAATATTATTTTCAGGAGCACGCAACAATGACGATGGCTGATCGTGATGGTGTTATTTGGTATGACGGTGAGATGGTGGAATGGCGTAACGCAACCACCCATGTTCTAACTCACTCGTTGCACTACGGTATGGGAGTTTTTGAAGGTGTTCGCGCCTATAAAACACCACAAGGCACCGCAATCTTTCGTTTAAAAGAGCACACTGACCGCCTGTTTGAATCAGCACATATCATGGGCATGCAGATTCCCTTCAGCAAAGAAGAAGTCAACCAAGCAGTGATCGCTTCAGTGCGTGACAACAACCTAGAGAGTGCCTATATCCGCCCGCTAGCCTTTTACGGTTCAGAAGGCATGGGCATTCGTGCTGATAACCTCAAAGTGCACTTGATTGTTGCCGCCTGGCACTGGGGTGCTTATATGGGTGATGAGGCCTTGCAAACAGGTATTAAAGTGCGCACCAGTTCCTTTACCCGCCACCATGTGAACATCACCATGACCCGGGCAAAATCCAGCGGTGCCTATGTGAATTCAATGTTAGCGTTACAAGAAGCGGTATCTGGCGGTGCTGATGAGGCTCTGCTGCTTGATCCAGAAGGCTATGTGGCTGAAGGTTCTGGGGAAAATATTTTTATTGTTAAAAACGACGTGATCTACACTCCTGAAGTCACCGCCTGCTTAAATGGTATTACCCGCGATACGATTTTGACCCTGGCTCGTGAGCGCAATATTGAAATCGTTGAGAAACGTATTACCCGTGATGAAGTGTACATTGCCGATGAAGCATTCTTTACCGGTACTGCTGCAGAAGTCACGCCAATTCGTGAACTGGATAACCGTAAAATTGGAATCGGTAGCCGCGGCCCAATCACTGAAATACTGCAAAAAGCCTACTTTGACTTGGTCAGCGGTGAGACCGATGCTCACCCAGAGTGGCGCACTATTATCAGCTAAGTAATGTATAGCTGATGCAAAAGCCCGCTGGAAACTGTCATTTCCGCGGGCTTTTTTGTGCTTGGTACTTTCCAGCAATTATAATTTTAAGCTTTTTTTAGCATAAATATCATAGCGGCTGGATTTTCCGTCCAAACTATAGGTTGGCGCACTGCCAGCTACTGCTGGGGCTTTGCGCGGACGCTTGACCACTACTCGGTGTGTCGCCAGTGCCAATGCCGCAGCCAGCAAATCTGGCGCATCCTCATCGGCCCCCACTAATGGCTTAAATAAGCGCATTTCTTTTTTTACTAGGGCACTTTTATCGCGGCTGGGAAACATTGGATCAAGATGGACCACCTGCGGTGCCTCTGCGGTCCAGTTCGTCATCAGCTCAATGGCATCACCCACCAACAGCGGCATCCGCTGGATAATCCCAGCCACTGCAGAATCAAGGCGTGCACGACGCAGTCCGTCTGCCAACAACGCGGCAACCACAGGATTGCGTTCAATCATCTGCACCTGACAACCTAAACAGGCTAAAACAAAAGCATCACGACCTAAGCCTGCGGTTGCATCTAAAATACTGGGCCGCACCCCAGGTTGCACCCCCACGGCTTTGGCAATCATCTGCCCACTGCCACCACCAAACTGGCGGCGGTGCGCTAACGCACCGGCAATAAAGTCCACCCGAATTGGACCCGGCACTGAGCGACCCAACTCTTGCAGCTGAAGACCGTCAACACTGACCTGTAAAGCAAACTCAGCTTCACCAGCCAGGGGTAGTTTTAATTCCTGCGCCCACTGTTCTGCCGCTGCTTGATTCGCTGCGGTCATCGCCTCAACACGAATCAGAACCGGCGTTGCTAGGATTAAATCAGACATGATTGTTACAATATCAACTCAATTATGCTTGCTTTGGCGTCGCCACTTGATCCCGTAAGTAAATCGGCTGCGCTTCTTGTGCAGTCACAGCTTCACCGCGCTGCCACATACTCAGTGCCAAGGTTAAAATATCTTCAGCATGGGGTAATAGTTGTTTATCAGCGCCATACACAGGTAAGGCAAGACTTTCAGCATAGGCCTGCCAGCCAGTGCCGGCGGCAAACCACTGGCCCTGTGCGCCTTCTGGCAAGGCTGCACACTCAGGTGCCAGTACCGCCTCAACGCCCTGCAAACATACCTCACCATCCTCTACTTGGTAACACCCCCAGTAGACTTCATGCATCCGCGCATCAACGGCCACAGCAATCTGCTCTGCCCCATGCTCACGGTACGCACGCTGGGCAATGGCAGCTAAGTTGGAAACTGGCAACACTGGGCGCTCTAAAGCAAAGGCCAAGCCTTGCACCACGCCCACTGCAATGCGTAAACCAGTAAAGGCTCCCGGCCCGCGACCAAAAGCAATGGCATCCACTGCTGATTTGGCAATGCCAGCCTCAGCTAGAACCTCACTAATCATGGGTAAAATAGATTGCGCATGTAAACGGGGCATCACTGCATAACGACTGAACACGTGCTCGTTGTGCAATAACGCAACAGAGCAGGCTTCAGTGGCAGTATCCAGCGCCAGCAAAGTAGTCATGGTTTTTCGTCTAATAATTAAAAGCAAATTGTAGCAGGCAGACTGCTAAGAAGGGCGTTATCGCAATTAAATAAAGAATACATTCGCTGTTACAGCAAGCTTACTTACTGCAAAAGTGAATGCATTCCTTAACAAACACTTAGCTTAATGCAGCCAATACCTTTGCGGTAATCTCCTCAACACTACCAACACCTTCAATAGCGCTGTACTTTGGTGAGCCATTGGCAGCGGCTAAATCTTGGTAGAATTTGATCAGGGGTTTGGTTTGCGAGTGGTACACAGACAAGCGGTGACGCACTGTCTCTTCTTTATCGTCATCACGCTGAATCAAGTCTTCACCGGTTTCATCGTCTTTGCCCGCTACTTTTGGCGGATTGTGCTCGATGTGATAGGTACGGCCTGTTGCTGGGTGCATACGGCGACCGGCAATACGCTCGACAATTTCTTCATCGTCCACAGCGATTTCGATCACATGATCAATCTCAACGCCGGCTTCGCGCAATGCTTCTGCTTGCGGAATAGTACGAGGGAAGCCATCGAATAAAAAGCCATTGGCGCAATCGTCGGCCAAAATACGCTCTTTAATCAGTCCGATAATAATCTCATCTGACACCAGGCCGCCGGTTTCCATTACCTGTTTAACTTCCAAACCCAATGGACTTTCAGCTTTAACTGCTGCACGCAGCATGTCACCTGTGGCAATTTGTGGAATACCAAATTTCTTAGTAATAAATCCAGCCTGCGTGCCTTTCCCAGCACCCGGTGCTCCCAGTAAAATTATGCGCATTAGTATGCTCCTCAGTTCATCACTACGATTAAAAATGCTCTTAACACAGCAAAAAAACAGCCCTGCTCTGCTTGTTTAAAAATGTGATCTTGCACGGCCAAAAGCGTCAAAGATACACACCGGCCTTTAGTCGCACAAGACAAATATCAACTAGGCTGAGTAATTCCTTAGTTATCCTAGGGCTATTTATTAAATACAACATAGGCCCAAACTCGCTTATATCCATGCTGCTGCGGCCTAAGGTCGCAGCATAATACGTAGGGCAACAACCTAGAAATAAGCAGCTGCTGACGCTGCCCAATAGGCAAAACCTTGCCCAATTTATTTATAGCTCACTGTCTTGCCGCTTAAATTCTCATCGACTGAGCCTGCCATGCTGTGGATTGCGCGCAAGCGGCAGCTTCCATACTGGTGCTTACTCCTGCGGGCAGTTAAACTGCACAGTAACGACAACAACAAGAGGCCCAGATTATGGATTGTTTGTTTTGCAAAATAGTTGCTGGAGACATTCCCGCGCGCAAACTTTATGAAGATGAGCATGTGGTGGCATTTCACGATATTGCACCCCATGCACCGGTGCATTTTCTAGTGATACCCAAAAAACATATAAGTATGCTTACTGACTTAACCGCTGAAGATACTTTCTTAGCCGGCCATATTCTCTACACTGCGCAGCGCTTAGCTCAAGAGCAAGGCTGTGACGATGGCTTTCGCGTGGTCATGAACACCAATGAAGTCGGCGGTCAGACTGTTTATCACATTCATCTACATGTGCTGGGTCAGCGTCAAATGAGTTGGCCACCAGGCTAATCTGCCACTCTATAATTAAATACGTACGCTGCTTATACCTGTGTCATATATTTATTAGCGCTATCCATAGGAGCCTGATATGTCATCTCAACGCCACTATTCGCCCATCGACCGCTTGTTACTGCAAGCCGATGCGGCTATGCGCACCTTAATTCCTAACAGCAGCCATGCCAATCGACCATCACCGGCTTTGGCTGAGCCGCAAAGCACCTTAGATGCAGAGCAATCCCGCCATATTGCTGGATTAATGCGCATTAACCACACTGGCGAAGTGTGTGCACAAGGGCTTTATCAAGGCCAAGCACTGACGGCAAAACTGCCGGAAATTCGTGAAAAAATGGAGCTGGCGGCGGAAGAGGAAGTGGATCACCTGGTCTGGTGCGAGCAACGCTTGCGTGAACTGGGCAGCCAAACCAGCCTCCTCAATCCATTGTTTTATGGATTATCCTTTGCCGTTGGTGCCACAGCTGGAGCGATCAGCGACAAGATCAGTTTAGGCTTTGTGGCGGCCACAGAGGATCAAGTCTGCAAGCATTTAGATGATCACTTGCAGCAGATTCCGGCAACCGACCCTAAGTCACGGGCGATTTTAGAGCAAATGCGGATTGATGAAGAAGAGCATGCCACCAGCGCTCTAGAAGCTGGCGGTTATCGCTTCCCTGCGCCGATTAAATTTGGCATGAGTATGCTGGCCAAAGTTATGACCAAGACTACTTACCGCATTTAGCAGAATAAGCGTTCTAAGCAAAGTACCGCGTGATGCCCCTTAAAAGGGGCTGATAATCAGCGCTTTTTTTTGTGGCCGCTGTTCAGATTAACGATTGTTTTTGGCATATTACGACCGTAAAAAATCTCCAGCATCTCATGCCGCAAACGCCCTTCCACATCACGACGCTGCTCATACGACAAACTACGAGTGGCGTCACCGAACAAGTGATCATCCAACTCGAAATCTTTCAGCAGCATTTTGGTATGAAACAGGTGCTCCTGATAGACGTTAACATCAGTCATTTGATAAGCCGAACGGGTGTCTTCAGAGAAATAATTCTGAATTGAATTAATCTCATGATCAATAAAATGCTTACGCCCTGCAACATCTCGGGTGAAACCGCGCACCCGGTAATCAATCGTCACTATGTCAGACTCGAACTGATGGATCAGATAGTTGAGTGCTTTCAGGGGTGAAATAACCCCACACGTCGACACATCAATATCCACCCGAAAGGTCGATAAACCATCCACCGGGTGGGTTTCTGGGTAGGTATGCACAGTAATATGGCTTTTATCGAGATGCGCCAAAATAATCTCGGGCAATGGACCAGGCGACTCCTCAATTTGATTGGCGGTCGGCTCCACCGGTTCTTCTGAAATCAGAATAGTCACACTGGCTCCTTGCGGCTCGTAATCTTGACGGGCAATATTCAAAATATTTGCACCGATGATTTCAACCACATCAGTCAGTATGTGTGTCAAACGTTCAGCATCATATTGTTCATTGATATAACCAACATACGCTTGCTGATCATCTGCGGTTTGCGCATAGCTGATGTCGTAGATATTGAAGCTCAAGGTCTTGGTGAGATTGTTGAACCCATGCAGCTTAAGTTTACTGGTCAACGTTAAATTCTCTTCATTGGTGCGGCGCTGCCGCGTTATCGTGCACGTCTGCCAACTACACTTACTGTTCAGAGTTGTGTAGGGCCGTTTTTAGCTCTGCGCAAGACGCCTCAGGCTCCCCTTATATGTCCAGCTCACACCAAAAAAGGAGGGCGCCATTATGCAGAGCTAGCCCTAGAGATACCAGTTTTTCACAGCAATAAGTCCATCAGCTTTGCTCAGCAGTCTATGCTGTCTCGACGATCTCAAAACTGTGGCTGATTTCTACCCCCCCGCGCCCCAGCATAATAGATGCAGAGCAATACTTTTCTGCTGATAAATCAACCGCGCGCTTAACCACTGTTTCTTTTAACCCTTTGCCGCTAACAATAAAATGCAACGCTATTTTAGTGAATACTTTAGGCTCAACCTCAGCCCGTTGGGCATCAATACGCACCTCACAATCGTCTACATTTTGCCGTGATTTCTGCAAAATGCTCACCACATCAAAGGTGCTGCAACCGCCTAACCCCATCAGCAACATTTCCATGGGTCGCACACCAACATTGCGCCCGCCGTTTTGCTCTGGACCATCCATCACCACTGTGTGACCACTACCCGACTCAGCCAGAAACATCGCTTGTTCAACCCACTTTACTCGCGCTTGCATAATGCCTCCTAACACATATTAAAATATATATTTATAACTCTGTTGCAGCTTAGCACAGCCCCTGCTAATACCAGTGCTTGCGTATAATGACGAAAACCAGCTTATATGTGACACAGTTCTCAAAAAAACGAAAGCTCTACTAAATAGGCAGGTTGCTTTTAGACTTAATAGGGCACACTAGTCATCTTACTAAAAGGATAACTCCCTTGCCTGAGCAAGGCATTTATTAGTTCTGAGGGTTACTGCATGGTTGCTATTACACTCACCCCAAAAATAAAAGAAATAGATAAATTTCTTGAACATTGCAGCAAAAATCACTACCCCAACAAAAGCACTATTATAGATAAGGGTAGCAGTGCTGATTCTTTGTATTATATTCTGGAAGGTTCTGTCGCTATATCAATTAAGGGTGAAGATGATAAAGAGTTGGTTGTCGCTTATTTAAATCAAGGTAACTTTTTTGGTGAGCTAGGGTTCTTTGCCGGTAACAGTGAGGAGCATGAGCACAGTATTTGTGTTCAGGCACGAACAGCCTGCAAAATAGCTAAAATTAATTATGTAAAGTTTCGTGAACTGACAAAAAACAACCCCGATATGCTGTATATCGTTGGCCATCAAATGGCTAGTGCCTTGCGCAACACTACACTCAAAATGGGTGATTTAGCGTTTTTAGATGTCACAGGACGGATTGCTAACTCGTTACTTAAACTGTGCAAACACCCTGATGCAATGACCCACCCAGACGGCATGCAAATTAAAATTACCCGTCAAGAAATCAGCCGCATTGTGGGCTGCTCAAGGGAGATGGCAGGACGGGTGCTCAAGGTTTTAGACGAACAAGGCTTAATCAGCGTTAAAGGCAAAACCATAGTCGTATTTGGTACCCGCTAAATACTCTGCACAAAATACAGCGAGCACTACTGTGCGAGCGCTTTGTTTTTTAACGGTGCACAGGCCGCTTCTGTAGTTTCCGTTGTAAGGTACGCCTGTGCATACCCAGTGCACGGGCAGTTGCGGAAATATTTCCACCATGCTCAGCCAGTACCCGCTGAATATGTTCCCACTGCAAGCGATCAACCGACATTGGGTTTTCTGCGACTAAGGTTGCCAAATCAGCACGATCTGAGAGCAAAGCCGCAAGCACATCATCCGCATCCGCTGGCTTGCATAAGTAGTTCGAGGCGCCACGTTTAATAGCCTCAACAGCAGTGGTGATACTGGAGTAGCCAGTCAAAATCAACACTTCCATCTCCGCATGCAGCTCGAGTAACTTAGGTAACAGCACCAACCCCGAGTCGCCCTCCATTTTCAAATCCAGCACAGCATAATCCGGCAAATCCACTTTAGCCAAAGCCAAGCCTTCATCTGCGCAGTTGGCAACTGAAACTCGCAAGCCGCGCCGTGACATGGCCCGCGCCATCACTCGGGTAAAGGTTTCATCATCATCCACCAACAGTAAGTGCGGCTGCTCCTCACCTTCAAATAGATTTTTTACAGTCACTGCTCACTCCTTGCTTAAAGCACTGTATGCATTTGCGGCAAACGTAATTCGGTTAACGTTCCACCACCGTCTTGGTTATACAATTTTACTGTACCACCTGCACGGATAACACTCATCTGGCTTAAGAACAGCCCTAAGCCAAAGCCTTTACCTTTAGTAGTAAAAAACGGTTTGCCCAGCTGTTCAGCAATCGCCAAGGGCACTCCAGCACCGTAATCACGAATAGTAATAACCACCCACTGCTCATCCCAATTCAGACCTATGAGCAAGTTATCAGGGCATGCATCCGCGGCATTATTTAATAAGTTGAGCAAGGCTTGGCTTAAATCCACTGGTGGCATCAAGCTCGGTGCCACCCCGACACCCTCTACTTGATACCGATAAGTGGCTTCTGGACGCATTAAATGCCATCGATCCAAAGAGCTTTCCAGCCATTGCACCACACTTTGCTCGGCAATCGCTTGACGTCGATTTGCTTCAGCAGCCCGTACTAACTGCTGCAAAGTCCCTTTACAAAGTTTCACCTGCTCTTGCAGCAATGCTAAATCTTCTTCCAACTCACCTTCGCTGCGGTGCCCGTGACGCAGCTCCCCCAGCAACACACTCATGGTTGATAACGGCGTGCTGAGTTCATGCGCAGCGCCTGCGGCTTGAGTTGCCACGGCCAATAATTGTTCATCACGCATATTGTCTTCACGCCGTGCAGCACGTAACTGATCTTGCTCGCGCAGCGCTTGCGACATTTTCGAGACAAAAAAAGTAATAAAAGCTGCAGATAAGGCAAAGTTTAACCACATGCCAAATAAGTGCAAAGTAATCAGTAGCTCGTCCACCTGCTCACCTTGCAAGTGTAGCGGTCGATACCAAATCATTAGGGCAGTATAACCACTTAGAGCTAAACCACTGAGCACAATAGAATACAACCAAGGCAAAGTTGCCGCCGCAACAGTCAGCGGCACTAGATAATACGCCACAAAGGGGTTAGTTGAACCACCAACGTAATACAGCAAGCCGCTATGGATAAATAAATCCATAGCCAAATGCAAAGCAAATTCTAACTCAGTCACTGGCCAACTTCCGCGCAACCGCAAGCCAGTCACAATACACATACTCAATGACACCGCCAGCAACATCAGCAACGGCAACCACTCTAAAGTCACCAATCCACTCACATAAGCAAAACCCAGCGTGCCTGCTTGTGCAGCAAGCACTAACAAACGAATCCATGTCAACCGCCATAAATTTTGACGGCTGGCCGATAGTAACTGTGTTGGTGCCAACATAATTTCTCCTTAAGCTGTTGTAGAGTATAACTGCCCTGCACCTAGTTGCTGCAAACTGTGGCATATTCAGCCTTAAGCAACGCTGAGCCAGATATACTGACGCTTTCTTACTGCACAGCTAACAAATGGAGTAACTATGATGCGATTTTTACGCGTAACACCTATCGCTTTACTAATGGTGAGCTTAGCCACCAGCAGCACTGTACTGGCCAGCGAGCAAAGGTATAACCAAGTGTCTTTACGCGCCGAAGCCCAGCAAGAAGTCGCCCATGACCAGATGCAAGTTATTCTGTATAGCGAAGAACGGGATACCGATCCGGCGCGTCTAGCTAACACCATCAGCAAAACCCTAAATAAAGCAGTTGAATCGGCCCGTATACACCCACAAATCAATGTGCGGCTAGGTAACCGCAGCAGCTATCCAGTGCACGACAGTAAAGGGCAAAAAATAACCGGCTGGCGTGAGCGCGCAGAGCTACGCTTAGACAGCACCGACTTTTCCGCACTTTCTGCGCTAACCGGTGAATTATTGCAGTCACTTAAAATGGCCAATATGCAATTCAGTATTGCGCCAAACACCCGTGCCGCCAGTGAAGACCAACTGCTTAAGGAAGCCATTAGTGCTTTCCAAGCCAGAGCTAAACTGGTGAGCGAAGCCTTTGGCAGCAGCAGTTACAAAGTGGTTAACTTAAATCTAAATAGCAGTGGTTTTTCACAGCCACCCATGTATGCCCGCTCAGCTAAAATGCTATCCTCGGCAATGTCTGATGAGTCTGCTGTAACTCCTGAAGTTGAAGCAGGCAGCAGTCAAGTCAGTATTATTGCTGATGGTGTGATTGAAGTGTCCCTCCCCTAACCAGCCCTAAAACTTACGACGGCACAGCAACACTTTATGCCGTCGTAAGCCCGCCCAGCAACGAGTCCCGAACAAGACTCTCAAGCTGCAGTTATCTTCTTTACAAAGACCCAATCAAGAATAATTCTCAATACTGTTTACATTGCGAGTGAGAATGATTAGCATGCGCAGTTCTAATTTATGGAGTCTGTTATGCGCATCCCATTCACGTATTCACTGCTGGCCTGTGCTGTACTCAGCAGCAGCGTTGTTCTTGCTGATCAATCACCCGTTCAACTGGGCTCAACCGTCGTCAGTGCCTCCGGTTTTGAGCAAAAAATAACCGATGCGCCAGCCAGTATTTCCGTAGTGAGCAATGCAGATCTACAGAAAAAACGCTACAGCAACCTTGCCCAGGCCTTAGACGATGTTGAAGGCATTGATATCAAACAAGGCACCGGCAAAACCGGTGGCTTGAATATCAGCATGCGTGGGATGCCCAGCGACTACACCTTAATTCTGATTGATGGCCGTCGACAAAACCCAGCCGGCAATGTAACGCCTAACGGCTTTAATGAAACTTCAACCAGCTTTATGCCACCGATGTCAGCCATTGAGCGCATTGAAGTGATTCGTGGCCCGATGTCGACCCTCTATGGTTCGG
>CAZEZR010000075.1:0-13577 GCA_964516465.1 uncultured Thiopseudomonas sp.
GGAGCAGGAGCAGGAGCAGGAGCAGGAGCAGGAGCAGGAGCAGGAGCAGGAGCAGGAGCAGTATCTGGGTATGACACGGCATCTGGGTTACGTTTCCCCCTCAATGGGTCATCCTGACCCAATTCGGGCGCTGCGCCATCCATGGCGCGCTTGCCACGCAACCCAGATGCCGTGTCTCGACCATTGAGATGGTTTGCAAATCAGCAGCAAAAAACAGCTCCTCGCCTCAAATAATTTTTGATTCTATCCAACTGCGACAACACTGATAACTTCAATTGTATTACTCTAAGAACTAACAATGCAGACATGCAAACAATACATATGATCAATGAGTGCTTCGGGGTGGATGTGACGAGCGGAGCCAGGGATGGCGTAGCGCCGGCGTTGAACCCTGGATGGGTTCATCGACGGACCCACACCCACCCCGAAGTACGGCATGTTCCACAACTTCTTCACTCAGAAGGCTGCTTAATTGTCGGTAAAACGCTACAATCACAGTATTGTCTAGCGGGTCTTTTCTAACCACAGCACAAGACCTGCCACTTACTCCTTAACTATTCAGGTAGCTCATGTCTCAATACGTTTTTACCATGCACCGCCTCGGCAAAGTTGTACCACCTAAGCGCGAAATTCTAAAAGATATTTCCTTATCCTTTTTTCCCGGGGCAAAAATTGGTGTCCTCGGTTTAAATGGCTCAGGTAAGTCTACCTTATTGCGCATTATGGCTGGGGTTGATACTGAATTTGTCGGTGAAGCGCGCCCGATGCCCGGCTTAAATATTGGCTACCTGCCACAAGAGCCCGAGCTGGATTCGGAAAAAACCGTGCGCGAAACCGTTGAAGAAGCTTTGGCCGAAATCCAAGCAGCACAAACCCGCTTAGATGAAGTCTATGCCGCTTACGCAGAGCCTGATGCGGATTTTGATGCGTTGGCTACCGAGCAAGCCAAACTGGAAGCCATTCTGCAAGCCAGCGATGGCCATAATATTGAACGCCAGCTTGAAATTGCCGGCGATGCCTTACGTCTTCCCCCTTGGGACGCCAAAGTTGGCGTGTTATCCGGTGGAGAAAAACGTCGGGTTGCCCTGTGCCGCCTGCTGCTGTCCGCACCCGATATGCTGCTGCTGGATGAACCGACTAACCACTTGGATGCCGACTCAGTAGCCTGGCTTGAGCGCTTTTTGCATGACTTTAACGGCACTGTGGTGGCCATTACCCACGACCGTTACTTCTTAGATAACGTGGCCGGTTGGATTCTGGAGCTGGACCGTGGTCAAGGCATACCTTTTGAAGGCAACTACTCACAGTGGCTGGAAGCAAAAGCGGCACGCTTAAGCCAAGAAGCCAAGCAAGAAGCCTCACACAACAAAGCCATGAAAGCCGAGCTGGAGTGGGTGCGCCAAGGCGCCAAAGGACGTCAGTCCAAATCGAAAGCGCGTTTATCACGCTTTGCAGAGCTGCAATCACAAGACTTCCAAAAGCGCAGCGAAACCAATGAGATTTACATTCCTGCCGGTGAGCGTTTAGGCGACCAAGTGATCGAAGTCAATGGCGTGAGTAAAGCCTATGGTGACCGCGTACTGATTGATGACTTAACCTTTACCGTTCCTAAAGGCGCCATTGTTGGCATTATCGGTGGTAACGGTGCTGGTAAATCCACCCTCTTCCGGATGATTATGGGTACCGAACAACCGGACTCCGGTGAGATTATTATTGGTGACAGCGTACAACTGGCCAGTGTTGATCAGCACCGTGATAACTTAGATGGGACAAAAACCGTTTGGGAGCAAATTTCCGACGGCTACGACATGATCAAAGTGGGCAACTATGAAGTGCCTTCACGCGGTTATGTGGGTCGCTTTAACTTTAAAGGGTCTGACCAACAAAAGTTTGTTAAGGATCTGTCCGGTGGTGAGCGCGGTCGCTTGCACTTGGCATTAACCCTGAAACAAGGCGCCAACGTCTTGTTGCTTGACGAACCTTCCAACGACCTTGATGTGGAAACTTTACGCGCCCTAGAAGAAGCATTACTGGACTTCCCCGGCTCTGCCTTAGTGATTTCTCACGACCGCTGGTTCCTTGACCGTATTGCTACGCACATTTTGTCCTATGAAGATGACTCCAGCGTGGTGTTCTTTGAAGGTAACTACACTGAGTACGAGGCTGATCGTAGAAAGCGTTTAGGTGACGCTGCGGCACAACCAAAGCGGGTACGCTACAAACGTTTAGCTTAAAAATATATTTTTTATCAGCAGCTGCACTTTTTACCGTGCAGCTGGTCTGATAAATCAATCCAGTAAAAAGCACTGGACACTTATACATCAGAGTAGAATACTATTCTTGCATAAGCAGCACTAACCACAGCACGAACCTAGGTTCGATAGGAGTCAATTATGAGTCAGCGTTCTCAGAAACGCAGCAATAAAGCCAAGTCTATTATTGCTCAACCGCTGTTTCGCAGCCGCCAAGAGCAACCTAAAAAAGGCAAAGGCAGCTACCGCCGCAACGCAAAAGCCTCTCGGTTTGACCACCCAGAGGCTTTTGTTTTACTGGCCGCATAAACACCTTGACTGGCTGACCTTTTTACTCTGTTTTATTCTTTGTGTTCCTAACTTTATAATACCGCTCAGCATGCTAAAGTTGAGTCTTTATTAAATTTGAGATTAACCATGTTTGAGCGCTTATCATCTTTCTTTATCTTGTTTATGCTTGGACTCGTTGCCAGCCAAGCCAGCGCCAGCAGCTTGAATCTACTGACGACTCCAGACGCCTCAACGCCAACCTCGCCCAGTAGCGCGTTACCGTTAGTTAAACCACAAAGCTTTTCCCAGTGGCGCGCCGAGTTACGTATGGAAGCCTTGAATGAAGGCATCAGCCCTTTATTATTTGAACAAGCATTTGCTGGCCTCACTCCTGACCCGCAAGTGATCGCTGCTGATCAAAGCCAGCCAGAATTCAGCCGGCCAGTTTGGGAGTACCTCGATAGTGCAGTGTCGTCTTGGCGCGTGGCGCGCGGTAAAGCGTTACTGGCAGAACAGGCAAGAACCCTAAACAGCATTGAACAGCGTTACCAAGTTGAACCCAGCATCCTGGTCGCGGTGTGGGGTATGGAAAGCAGCTTCGGTCGTCAAATCGGTGATAAAAGTGTGATCCGCTCCCTCGCAACCCTAGCGTATGAAGGTCGGCGCAGCGCTTTTTGGCGCACCCAACTGCTTGCTGCCCTCCACATTCTACAAGAAGGCGATACCACTATTAATGGCATGGTGGGCTCATGGGCCGGCGCCATGGGGCAAACACAGTTTATGCCTGCCACCTACCGTCAATATGCGGTGGACTTTGATGGTAATGGCCGACGCGACATTTGGCGTTCCAGCGCTGATGCATTGGCCTCGGCGGCGAACTATCTAAGCTTATCCGGCTGGCAATATGGACAGCCTTGGGGTCTTGAAGTGCAATTGCCGAACAGTGGTTTTGATTATGCGATTGCTGATGGTCAACTGAAGAAAACCATTGCTCAATGGCAAGCCTTAGGGGTTCAACCCCGCGATTCAATCAATGCCCAGCTAGGCCAACAAGATGCCACCCTATTTCTACCCAGCGGCCATCAAGGTCCGGCTTTTTTACTGCTGGATAACTTCCGCAGTATCTTAAAATACAATAACTCCACCTCTTACGCGCTGGCCATTGGTCTGCTGTCCAATGCTTTACAAGGCGACTACCGCACCTTAAGCCCGTGGCCTAAGCATGAACGTATGCTCAGCCACCAGGAGCGTACCGAATTACAAACACGACTGAATCAAATGGGCTTTGATAGTGGTAAACCAGACGGCATTATTGGCGTCAACTCACGCCAGGCTGTACGCAGCTTTCAGAAGACTCAAGGATTACCTGCAGACGGTCACCCCAACGAAACGCTACTCAACGCTGTACGCCGTGCCGCGCCAGGCAAACCAAGATAACTCTGCACAACTGTAAATCAGCTAACACGAATGTTCTTAATAAAAGTGCCTGCCGCACAGTGATTCCATCTTTTATAGTACACTGCGCACAGACAGCAGCATGCTAATGGTTGTACACAAAACATATAAAAGGGCTCAAATATGCTCAATTGGAAAAAACGCTCGCAAGATTCCCGTGACCAAGTCAAGGATTCAACCGGCGATGTTAAAAGTCGCTTCGGCGGTGCTCGGCTTGGCCGCTCGATTCTCATCGTTATCGCTGTGTATCTACTGGCTACCATATTTATTGGTTGGTACTGGAGCCAAGAACCTGAATTTTTCTTGGTAGAAGAACACACTCAACAAGCGGCCGCCGCAGCCGAGCGTCCACTAGTTACTGGTTACACCACGGTAGAAACCTTAAAACACGTTGCCTCAACCTTATTGGACAAACCAGGCGGCTACCTCAGTAATGATGTCACTCCACCAGGTCTGTGGGTGGATAATATGCCATCGTGGGAATATGGCGTACTGGTACAAGTACGTGATCTATCCCGTGCTTTACGCAAAGACTTTGCCCGCTCACAATCGCAATCCACTGAAGACCCTGATCTAGCTAAAGCAGAACCACGCTTTAACTTCGATAATAAAAGTTGGATATTGCCCGCCAGTGAAGACGAATACCGTGCTGCCATTGAGTCTTTAGACCGTTACTTAGCACGTCTCGCTGATCCAGATAAATCCAATACACAATTTTATGCCCGTGCTGACAACTTAAACAACTGGCTCGGTGATGTTGCAACGCGCTTAGGCTCTGCTTCACAGCGCCTTTCCGCCAGTGTTGGCAAGTCACGTCTGAATATCGACGCCGATACCGCTAGTAGCCTAGAACCAGCGGCTATTGATGCGGCGGCGCCGGTTATTGCGCAAGAACAAATTGTGAAAACGCCTTGGCTACAAATTGATAATGTTTTCTATGAAACCCGCGGTCAAGCCTGGGCCTTGGCCCACTTTTTACGTGCCATAGAAATTGACTTCGCCGATGTGCTGGCAAAGAAAAATGCCACGGTCAGTGTGCGGCAAATCATCCGCGAATTGGAATCGGCCCAAGACCCGCTGTGGAGCCCCATGGTACTTAACGGTGACGGTTATGGTGTTTTAGCTAACCACTCGCTGGTGATGGCAAACTACATCTCACGGGCTAACGCAGGCATTATTGAACTGCGTCAATTGTTATCCCAAGGCTAAACTGCACACAAGCCGTAGCCTCATAGTGCGATGGCTTGTGCCGCTGCTGCGGGATTGTGCAGCAACAGTCTCAGCTGCCAATCACCTAGCGAGAAACTGCAAGCATAAAAAAAGCCTCAAACAAACCTAATAACAGGCTTATTTGAGGCTAAATATGACCCCAACCAACTAGCGTTTAACCACTACACTATTAGCTTTTAGCAGTTTTTCCACTGCGCCTTACGCTTCTCTAAGAACGCACTGACGCCTTCGGTGGTATCTTCAGCGTCAAATAAGTCCACAAAAGCTTCGCGCTCAGCAGGCAACCAATGATCTGGAGCTTGACTGCGTGCACCTTGAATCAAGGGTTTAATCGTACGCACAGCCACTGGGCTTTGTTGACCGACTTTTTCTGCTAACGCCAATGCAACCTTTAAAGCGTCTCCCTGAGCCACCACCTCTTCCACTAAACCTATGCGCTCGGCAGTGCGCGCATCAACGCGCTCACCACAGAGAATCATCCGCTTAGCCCAACCTTCACCCACCACCCATGACAGCTTCTGGGTACCACCCGCACAGGGTAATAAACCCACAGTAGCTTCTGGTAGACCCATTTGCGCTTGCTCTTCAGCAATGCGGATATCACAGGCCAAAGCACACTCCAAACCGCCGCCCATGGCGTAACCATTAATCGCAGCGATAGTGACCCCACGATAGTTACTTAAGGCTTCAAACGCCTCGCCGAAACGACGGGCCATCTTCCGCGCCATGGCTTTATCACCACTGGCAAACAGTTTTAAGTCCGCACCGGCACTAAAAAATTTCTCACCGGCACCCGTGACCACTAAGGCGTAAATATCTTTATCGCTATTGAGATGCTCAACCAACTGCTGCAAACCCTGCAACATATCGGCATCCCAAGTATTGGCTGATGGGTTATTGATAGTAAGTAAAGCGGTATGCCCGTGTATTTCAACCACCAATTTATCACTCAGTTGCAGGTGTTGAGCTTTCTGATATTTTTCTACTGCGTGTGTCATAGATTAAATTCCTCTGTAATCAATGGCGGAAGCGTTTCGTCCATTAAACCTATGGGGATTAATTAAGCATTTCAAGGGCAATGGCAGTGGCTTCACCACCGCCAATACAAATAGCAGCCACACCAAAACGCTTATTTTGCTGTTTTAAAGCGGCCAATAAAGTCACTAAAATCCGTGCGCCTGAAGCACCTATGGGATGTCCAAGGGCACAAGCCCCGCCATGCACATTGACCTTGTCAGCGGGTAAACTCAGTTCACGCATGGCAATCATAGTCACCACCGCAAACGCCTCGTTGATTTCAAACAAATCCACTTGTTCTAAATTCCAGCCGGTGCGCTGCAACAGCGTATTGATCGCGCCCACTGGAGCGGTGGTAAATAAATGCGGTGCTGCAGCATAAGCGCTGTGCCCACGAACCACTGCCAGTGGGGTTAAGCCGCGCCGCTGCGCTTCACTCTGGCGCATCAGCACTAGAGCTGCGGCACCATCGGAAATCGAGCTGGAGTTGGCTGCGGTCACCGTGCCCTCTTTGCTAAATGCCGGGCGCAGTTGACGAATCTTCTGTAAATCAGCTTTCGGCGGCTGTTCATCGTCACTGACAGTGACACTGCCTTTGCGGTTAGCAACCTCCACTGGGACGATTTCTTCAGCAAAATCACCATTACTAATAGCGGCCTGAGCACGTTTAAGGGACTGCTCGGCGAAGTCATCCTGCTGTTCACGGGTAAAGCCATAAGCTTGCGCGCTGTCTTCAGCAAAGGCACCCATTAACCGGCCTTTATCATAAGCATCTTCAAGGCCATCCATAAACATATGGTCAATCACCTTGCCATGCCCCATGCGATAACCGGCGCGCGCTTTATCCAGCAAGTACGGCGCATTGGACATACTTTCCATACCACCGGCTACCACCACATCCACTGAGCCGGCTAGGAGCGCATCATGGGCCATAATTACCGTTTGCATCCCCGAGCCGCACATTTTATTCACTGTGCTGCATACAGTATGCTCGGAGAGACCCGCACCCAGTGCCGCTTGGCGCGCCGGTGCCTGACCTAAACCAGCGGGCAATACGCAACCAAACATCACTTCCTGCACTGCCTCTGGCGCTAACTGTGCCCGAGCTACTGCGGCTTTAATTGCCACGGCGCCCATCTCAGGTGCAGTCATATTTTGTAAAACGCCTTGAAAACCACCCATCGGGGTGCGCGCCATGCTGACAATCACCACTGGATCTTGCGTAAGCATATTATTTAACTCCCATACGTAACGCACCATCGAGGCGAATCACTTCACCATTTAACATGCTATTTTCAATAATGTGCTGCGCTAAAGCAGCATATTCTTCAGGCTTGCCCAGGCGCGGCGGAAAAGGCACATCAGCCGACAAACTTGCCCGCACCTCATCGCTCATTCCAGCCATCATTGCTGTGGCAAACACCCCTGGCGCAATGGTCATCACCCGTATGCCATAACTGGCCAATTCTCTTGCTGCCGGTAAAGTCAAACTGACAATTGCCCCTTTAGATGCCGCATAAGCTGCTTGTCCTAGTTGACCATCGTAGGCTGCAACTGAAGCGGTATTGATAATCACCCCGCGCTCACCTTGTGCATTGGGTTCATTCTCAGCCATCACTTGTGCAACTAAGCGCAGCGTATTAAAGCTGCCCACCAGGTTAATATCTAACACGCGGGCAAAATCAGCCAAATCATGTGGCCCTTTACGACCTAAAATTCGTTGTGCCCCGACAATCCCCGCACAGTTAATCAAACCATGCAGCGCGCCAAAATGCTTAACCCCAACATCCAACGCCTGCTGCACTTGCTCTGCAGCACAAATATCACAGGCAATGCCCAAGGCACGCTGACCCAAACGCTCAGCTTCAGCTTCGACCGCCTGCTGGTTGATATCCAGCAATAACACAAAAGCACCCTGAGTGACTAATTGTTGCGCAGTGGCAGCGCCTAACCCTGAGGCGCCACCGGTAATCACAAATGTATGTTCAGCTATACGCATAAGTCACCCTTAAAGTCAGCTCGCCGCTTGTTTGGCAGTTTGCTCTTCATTGTATTTATTGATTTCGTTGATGCGCAAAATAAAACGCTGCACTTTCCCACTGGGTGTTTTTGGTAATTCAGCAGGAAATTCAATTTCGCGGGGATAAGCATGGGCGGCCAAACGATTACGCACATGCAAGCGCAACTCCTCAGCTAATTCAGGCGTGCCTACATAGCCTTCCTGCAAAATAACAAAGGCTTTAATAATTTCGTTACGTTGCTCATCCGGTTTACCCACCACTGCAGTTTCAATCACTGCCGGATGCTCGAGCAAAGCACTTTCCACATCAAAGGGACCAACACGGTAACCTGAAGTGCTGATTACATCGTCTGAGCGACCGACAAAACTGATACTGCCATCGCTGTTCAATTCAGCGGTATCACCAGTGAGGTAATAGCGTCCTTTAAAGGATGTGGTTGGCATATCTTTGTACCCTTTAAACCAAAACATCGGCGATTGCTCAATATCCACCGATAGAATCCCTGGCTCACCAGCTGGCAGCTCGGTCAGCGTTTCTTCATCAAGCACCACCACTCGGTGCCCAGGTGAGGCATAACCGGCAGCCCCCATATGCATGGGATGTTCGAGGTTATGATGGTTACACAACACCATACCCATTTCGGTTTGCCCATAATGGTCATTGATCGGTGCATCTAAATGTTGCTTAAACCAACGAATCACTTCTGGGTTCAACGGCTCACCGGCACTACTGACCACACGCAATTGGCCTTTCCACTGCTCAGCCACCTTCTCACCCGCGGCGATTAACATACGAAACACTGTCGGTGCGCCAGCCAAGTTAGTCACATGGTATTTTTTCGCAATCTCTAAACAGCGTTCAAGATTAAATAAACCATCGACCGACAGCACAGGCAAGCCCATGGACATCGGCCCAGTAATGGCAAAGTACAAACCATAAGCCCAACCAGGATCTGCCACGTTCCAAAAGGAGTCCTCGGCACGCAAACCCACCGCATCAATCATATACCGCTGAAAGGCCACAATTGCACGCAAGGGCACCTCTAACGGCTTGGCTAAACCAGTAGTGCCTGAGGTAAACATCAGTAAAAACGGATCATCACCGCTGCGCATCACTGGAGCAAAATCCGTCGATAAGTCAGCTAAAGAAAGCCAAAAGTTGCTATCTTCGCTTTCTAACCCTGCACCCTGCGCATCAGCAACGGTCATCACCGCAGGGCACTGCGCAACATCAACTAGCTTGCTGCGGTTATCCATATCAGTGACCACCAACTGCGCTCCTGAGGTTTGAATGCGGTGCTCAATGGCTTTGGGTCCAAAAGCAGTAAACAGCGGCTGATAAATGGCTCCAATCCGCCATGTACCTAAAATAGTGACCAGTAAAGCATGGCCACGGGGCAATAAACCCGCTACCACATCACCCGCTTGAATACCCTGTTGGGCTAAATAGTGGGCAAATTGTGCCGACTGATCACGCAGCTCAGCATAGCTATGGCGACTGGAACTGCCATCAGCATTCTCTTGAATTAAAGCAATAGCGTCATTATTCGCGTGCCGATCACAGCACTCATAGCACGCATTCATAGCAGTAAAGTTCCCGCTGATGGCAGCGCTTACGGTTGCGGCAAAATCAAAGTTTTTTGCCGCTTCAAAAATATTACCTTTTACCGAGGTCATGGCATGCTCCAATTTTTATTATTGTTAACATTGCAAGATGCAGGCCTTGATATTCAGCCCCAGTTGGCTTGAGAAGCAATAGCAAAATACTTCAAAGTGCTTGAGCGTTTTTGCCAATCACTGGTTTTTTTCCAGTAAAAATGAACGGTAATGACTGGGCTGGGTGCCGGTCCACTTGCGGAACGCCTTGTAGAAGGTACTGACATCAGCAAAGCCTAAAGCACTGGCGATTTCGACAAAAGTATAATCCTCATTGGCCAGCCATTTAATCGCTAAGGAACTGCGCACGGCGTCTTTAAGCCGTTGATAACTTTGACCTTCTTCATTTAAGTGGCGACGCATGGTGGACACTGACATAAACAGTTGCGCAGCCATTCCCACTGCATCAGGCCAGATTTTAGGGTCACTATTGAACAGGGTGCGACGGATCTGGCTGGTTAAACTCTGCTCATCCCGATACTTAACGATGATGTTATTGGGTGCATGACGTAAAAAGCGCTGCAGGTCTTGGGCCGTGCGACGAATGGGGGTCGCCAATACTTCTGCAGAAAACAGTATTTTAGATTGTCGACAATCAAAGCGTAAGTTGTCAGAAAACATCACCCGATAGTCATCAATAAACTCGGGCTTTGCAGCCCGCGAATCCACCGACAACAAAGGGATTCTCTGGTTGGCTAACCAACAGGTTAAACCGTGCACATACATCCAAAAAGTGAAATAGGTAAAGGCTCGTGCAGGCTCTACACTGTCCTCACGCAGAACCACTGCAGCCATACTTTGCTTAGTGCGCAACACCGCACGCTTGTCCGCAAAGACTAGGGCTAAAAACTGTAACGCCACTTCCAACCCCTGCCCTACAGTGGGTTGCTGTGCGGCAATGCTAGACATAAAGGCAAAGCTGCCGGGACGCATACTGCGCTGATCCATTAGAAAAAACTCATCTTGAATGGTACGGCGCAGGCGGCGCCAAAATCGCGCATAGTGTTTCACTGACACACGATCAGCCTCCTTATCCATCACCCGCTGATCAAAAGGCGTATCCTCAAGTAAATCCTCCAGCAACCAACCCTGCTGCAAGGGTGCAGCAAGGGCTTCACGCACCATTACCGCTGAAACAGTTCCCGAATCCTGTTTGCCCATATTAATCCCCTACTTTTTGCTGAATGGCTGGTAAAAGTATCTCCTGCTGCAACGCAGCCTGTTCCCGTAAGAAATTCCATGCGGTGCGCATGCGGGCAATATCCTTCAACTCAATGGGCATTAACATCCAAAAGGTACGCACAAAACTCACCTCCTCGGCTAATACTTCCCGCAACCGCGGTTCTCTGCGTGCAGCAAAAGTTGGCAGAATCGCCAGACCTGCACCCGCGGCAACCGCCTGTTGCTGGGCTAAGACACTGGTACTGCGCAGATTAACCTCACTGGTTTTAACCAACTCATCGAGAAAAACCAGCTCTTTGCTAAACAGCAAGTCGTCCACATAGGTCACAAACCGATGCCCACTCAACTGGTCACGTTGAGTGATGGGTGGATGCTGGACCAGATAATCAGCGCTGGCATAGAGCTGCAAACGGTAATCGGTCAGTCGGGTAATAATAAAAGGGCCTCGCTCAGGACGCTCTAGGGTAATCACAATATCTGCTTCATTGCGGGATAACTGCACTGCCCGCGGTAGCGCTAGCAAGTCCACTTTTAAATGCGGATAGCGCACACCCAGTTCAGCTAATTGCTCAGCTAGCAATAACGTACTGTAACCCTCGGTTGCACCAATGCGCACATGCCCTGAAAGCTGCTCCCCTAAATCCGGTAATGAGTCAGAAATTCCAATAAAAGCACTTTCCATCGCTTCTACTTGCGGCAACAAAGCGCGCCCCGCCTCAGTGAGCTTGTAGCCTTCATGCTCACGCAAAAACAACGGTCGCCCTAAATCTTTTTCTAAGGCTTGGACTTTGCGCGATACTGTGGTGTGGTCAACCCCCATACGCCGCGCAGCAATCACCAAGCGTCCGGCCCGCGCCAGCTCTAAAAAAAACCGTAACTGCTCCCAATCCATAGCATCCTCAATTAGACTTGAATGTTAGTGTGCATTTTTGCAGATCATATCTGCAATCCTCTGGGTTGTGGAAGGCAAAATTGCACTGTTAGGATGCAAGCATAGTAAGTCACTCAAGCACAAAAATAATTTAACCCTGAGGCCTACCCCTATGACAGCTGCTCAAGTCCCAACCATTAAACTTGTTATTGACGGTCAGTTTGTTGAATCAAAGACTGATCAATGGCGCGATGTTATCAACCCTGCGACCCAAGAAGTATTGGCCAAAGTGCCTTTTGCGACCACTGAGGAAATCAATGCCGCGGTCGCCAGCGCTAAAACAGCGTTTCAAACTTGGCGCAAAACCCCAATCGGCACCCGGGCGCGTATTTTCCTTAAGTACCAACAACTGATTCGCGAAAATATGCAGGAGTTGGCGGCGTTGTTAACTGCTGAGCAAGGCAAAACCTTAGCCGACGCCGAAGGTGATGTGTTCCGCGGCTTGGAAGTGGTGGAGCATGCGGCAGGCATTGGCAATTTACAACTGGGTGAGTTGGCCAATAACGTCGCCAACGGTGTAGACACCTACACTCTACTGCAACCACTGGGCGTCTGTGCCGGAATCACGCCGTTTAACTTTCCGGCGATGATTCCACTGTGGATGTTCCCCATGGCGATCGTCACCGGCAACACCTTTGTCCTCAAACCCTCCGAACAAGATCCTATGGTGACTATGCGTTTAGTGGAACTGGCGCTAGAAGCCGGTATTCCTGCCGGTGTGCTCAACGTCATCCATGGTGGCCCAGATGCGGTCAATGGTATTTGTGATCACCCTGATATTAAGGCAGTGTCCTTTGTTGGCTCCACCCATGTCGGGACCCATGTGTATAACCGCTCATCCCTAGCCGGTAAGCGGGTGCAGTGCATGATGGGGGCAAAAAACCACGGTATTGTTATGCCCGATGCCAACAAAGAGCAAACCTTAAATGCCATTGCTGGTGCAGCCTTTGGTGCGGCCGGTCAGCGCTGCATGGCCCTACCAGTGATCATCTTGGTTGGCGAGGCACAAAGCTGGCTGCCGGAGCTGGTCGAAAAAGCTAAAACCCTTAAAGTGAATGCCGGCTGTCAAGCCGGTACTGATGTGGGTCCGGTGATTTCCAAGCAAGCGTTAGCACGCATTACCGAGCTGATCGAAAGCGGTGTCAGTCAAGGTGCCACACTCGACCTGGATGGGCGTAACCCAACTGTACCGGGCTTTGAGCAGGGTAACTTTGTTGGCCCAACCCTGTTCTCTGCGGTTGATACCAGTATGCGCATCTACCAGGAAGAAATTTTTGGCCCGGTATTGTGCGTGATGCAGGCGGACAGCTTAGAACAAGCCATTGAGTTGGTGAATGCCAACCCTAACGGTAACGGCACTGCTATCTTTACTCGCTCAGGCGCCACCGCACGTCGCTTCCAAGAAGAGATTGATGTGGGCCAAGTGGGCATTAACGTGCCCATCCCAGTACCGGTACCAATGTTCTCCTTTACTGGCTCACGTGCTTCTAAACTCGGTGATTTGGGTCCCTACGGCAAGCAAGTGGTGCAGTTCTACACCCAGACTAAAACGGTTACCGCACGC
>CAZEZR010000076.1:0-13371 GCA_964516465.1 uncultured Thiopseudomonas sp.
CAAGGGATACTTGACCGTCACCACCCATTACGACTTTGCCGTTGCGACGAATTGAAACAATTGTGGTCAAGGGAATTCTCCACGCTGATGGGCTTATGCCCGGATTATTAATATATGGGGGTGCAATGCTCAGGCTTCAAGGGCTGGCATTGAAAAACTTAGAGTTGTTGTAGAAAGCGGAGTAGAGATTGATATGGGTCGTACTGCACTGCAGTTGTTTTTCCGTCGATGAACCCATCCAAGGGTTCAACTCCGGCGCTGCGCCATCCTTGGCTGCGCTGATCACAACTGCAGTGCAGTACTCATCAACCAATGCAGTTGCCTGCAGCTTGCTGACTTAAGGCTCAACCAATAGAGACCTATACAAATCTTGCTAACACTAGCACTGGTTAAGCAGTACTAGCGAGGTACGGCATGCACGATGCGTCTTTTTATATGCGTAGGCATAGTTGTAAGTTTTAAAATTAAGTTTGTATGAAGGTGGTTAACGTTTGCACAGAGTGGTGGAAGAAGAGAGTAAATTGCAGAAGATTCGCTACAGAGATTGATATGGGTCGTACTGCACTGCAGTTGTTTTTCCGTCGATGAACCCGTCCAGGGTTCAACTCCGGCGCTGCGCCATCCTTGGCTGCGCTGATCACAACTGCAGTGCAGTACTCATCAACCAACGCAGTTGCTCGCAGCTTGCTGACTTAAGGCTCAACCAATAGAGACCTATACAAATCTTGCTGACACTGGCACTGGTTAAGCAGTGCTTCGCTAGTACAGCGGCAAGCGTCGCCATGGATGGCGTGGCGCCCGAATCGGGATAGGATGTCCCGTTGAGGGAAGAGCAGTACTAGCGAGGCGCTGCACGCTCGTGCACGGTGCAGCGCTAAGCACTGCACCGAACTTACCAAGTCAACGCATTAACGACTTTTACGTTGCAGTAGCAGGTTGTTAAAGCCATTGGCGGCCAGCTGCTTTTGTGCAACATCTAACTGCTCACGACTGACAAAAGGTCCCACTAATACCCGGTGCCAGGTTTTATCAGCCACTTGGCCCGCTTCAATGTGTACATTTTGTCCACTGAGTAACAGTTGTGCGCGCACGCTTTCCGCTGCAGAGCGCTGTGGAAAGGAGCCTGCTTGCAGATAAAACTGGGTTTTCTCTGCTTGCTTGACCACAGGTGCTGGTGGCGGCGTTTTACCGTCTAAGATGGCTTGCGCTCGCGCTGCATCGGCTTTTTTCGCAGCCTCAATTTCTGTTTTAGTTGGCGGCGGTGGTGGTGGCGGTGTTTTTTCTGGTAACGCCTCTGGCGGCACAATCACCTCAGATTCAGAGAGTAATGTATAAAACTCGAACTTAGGTGCAGTGCTGCTGGCCTCTTGCTTGGGCTGCGGTGCTGGTGTTGTGCTTTTAGCCGCAGTTTCTTCGCGTTTGATGGCATCGTTACCGGGATCAAGCCGAAACAACGACATCGCAAAAATACCCACAAGCAAGCCAGTAGCCACCCAAATCAGTGGATGAACCGGCTTATGAGCCGGTGCCTGAGGGCGGCGGCTGGCACCTCTTTTCGGCGCAGCTTTTTTACGTGCAGCCATATTACATACGCTCCAAAGTCTTTAAACCCAGTAACTCAAGGCCTTGCTTTAACGTGCGACCGGTCAAGGCAGCGAGGCGCAAACGGCTATTGCGGGTTGCTTCATTGTCCGCCGCAAGAATAGGGCAGTTTTCATAAAAGCTCGAGAACTGACCTGCCAGCTCATATAAATAAGTGCAGAGAATATGCGGGGTGCCTTTATCAGCAATATTGTAGAGCACTTCGCCGAAGCGTTGCAGGGTTGCGCCGAGCACTTGTTCGGCTTCACTGTCTAAGCTCATGCTGCCTGGCAGTTCAGCATCCATGGTCCAATCAGTGCGTCTAAATACGCTGGCAACGCGTGTGTAGGCATAGAGTAAGTACGGCGCGGTATTGCCTTCAAAACTGAGCATTTGGTCAAAGTTAAAGCTGTAGTCACTGCTGCGGTGTTTGCTTAAGTCAGCATACTTAACCGCTCCAATACCTACCGCTTGCGCAATGCTGTGTAGTTCGCTTTCTGCCAGCTCAGGATTCTTTTCTTTTACCAATGCATAGGCGCGTTGCTCAGCTTCATTGAGCAAATCAATCAGCTTAACGGTGCCACCATCACGGGTTTTAAAGGGCCGGCCATCGGGGCCATTCATGGTGCCAAAGCCCATATGCTCCAACTGCATCTCTGGGTGAACAAAGTCAGCACGACGGGCTACGGCAAAGACCATTTGAAAGTGCAACGCTTGGCGTTGGTCAACAAAATACAGTGCGCGATCGGCCTGCATGGTTTGGCTGCGGTAGCGCATGGCGGCTAAATCGGTGGTGGAATACAAATAGCCGCCATCGGCTTTTTGCACAATCACCGGCAACGGTTGGTCTTCAGCGTTTTTAAATTGCTCTAAAAATACACACTGGGCACCGTTGCTTTCGGTGAGCAGGCCTTTGTCGCGCAAACTGTCGACAATATTAGCCAGCTCATCGTTGTAGGAACTTTCGCCGCGCACATCAGCCATGCTCAGCTTGACTCCTAAACGGTCATAGAGCTCTTGGCAATGGCTCAGAGACACATCATTAAACTGCTGCCAGAGGCGCAGGCATTCAGGGTCGCCGGCTTGCAGCTTTACCACCAAACCGCGGGCATGCGTAGCAAACTCTGGCGACTCGTCAAAGCGTTGTTTGGCCGCACGATAGAACTCTTCCAAGTCAGCCAGCTGGGTTTCTTTAGCGCTGGGATTTTCTTGTAGGTAGGCCAACAGCATACCGAACTGAGTACCCCAGTCACCCACATGGTTCTGCCGAATAACATCATTGCCTAAAAACTCTAAAACACGGGCGACCGCATCACCAATGATGGTTGAGCGTAAGTGGCCCACATGCATTTCTTTGGCCAGGTTAGGGGAGGACAAGTCCACCACCACCCGCTGCGCCGGCTGTTGCAGGGGTACGCCAACGTGGGCATCAGCTAAGGCTGCATCTAAACGTTGTGCCAGTGCCGAGTGATTTTGAAAGAAATTTAGAAAGCCTGGGCCGGCAATGGTCACGTTACTGACCTGAGGATCTGCAGGCAGCGCTTTAACCAGCAGCTCTGCTAAGTCGCGCGGTTTCATTTTGGCCGGCTTGGCCAGCATCATGGCGATATTACTGGCGAAATCACCGTGGGTTTTATCCCGCGTGTTTTCAACTTGAATATTGGCAATCAGCTCTTCTGGAAGGATACCTTCGCTAGTAAGTTGATTGACTGCGTGCTGAATTAAATTGCGAATACTGTCTTTCATAATTTCTCTTAACGAAGGCAAATCAGCGAATCACCGCCGAATAAATGATCTATTATCGACGCACAGCCCACTTGCTTCAAGCAGCAAGCGTGATCTGGCGCGCTTTAAAATAAATCGATGGGGTCAACATCCATAGACCAGCGACTTTTTCGAGCGCTGGGTAAATTCTCTAGGTTACTGCATAAAGGTGTCAGTAAACGGTGTAATTGTGCACGGCTATTGGCTTGTAATAACAGTTGTGCACGGTAGCGTCCAGCGCGCCGCTCCATGGGCGAGGTGATTGGTCCTAACAGTTCCACACCGTCAAGCTGGAGCTGCTCTAGCAATTGTTCAGCAATGCTGTAGGCATCTTCTAAAAACATATCAGCCAATTCTGCTTGTAAAGCATCAGCGCGCAGCAGGGCTAAATGACTGAAGGGCGGTAAGCTGGTGGCGCGGCGCTCACTCAGGGCTTGTTCAGCAAAGGCGAAATAGCCTTGCTCGCTTAATTGTACTAATAAAGGATGGTCGGCCAGCTCACTTTGAATAATCACTCGACCTGGATCACCGGCGCGGCCGGCCCGGCCTGCCACTTGTACAATGAGTTGCGCCATACGTTCGCTGGCGCGAAAATCTGCAGAAAATAAGCCACCATCGGCATTTAAAATGGCCACTAAAGTGACCCGAGGAAAGTGATGCCCTTTGGCCAGCATTTGCGTACCAATCATAATACAGGGCTCGCCGCTGCCAATGGTGGTTAATAAGGCATCCATTGAGCCTTTGCGCGAAGTGCTGTCGCGGTCAATGCGCAAGACTGGGGTATCAGGAAATAAAATTTGCAGACGCTCTTCCGCCCGCTCAGTACCAGCGCCAATGGGGCGTAAATCCACTTTGTTGCAGCTGGGGCAATTATGCGGACGCGCTTCAGTGTGGCCACAATGGTGACAACGCAGTTCATTATAGCGTTGATGTAAAGTCAGCCGCGCATCACATTGCGAGCATTGGCTCATCCAGCCACAATCGTTGCACATTAATACTGGAGCAAAACCGCGGCGGTTGAGGAAAACTAAAACTTGCTGCCCCGCTGCAAGGGTTTTACCAATCTCTTTTTGCAGGGGTGCACTGATTCCTGAGTCCAGCGGTAAACTGCGTACATCCAAGCGAATAAATTGCGGCTGACTGGCGCCACCGGCGCGTTTAGTTAAACGCAGCAAGGCAAAGCGCCCACTGTGGGCATTGTGCAAGCTTTCTAAACAGGGCGTCGCCGAACCTAACACAATGGGTACATTCGCCGAGCGGGCCCTGACTAAAGCCAGATCGCGGGCATGGTAGCGCAAGCCTTCTTGTTGTTTATACGAGGCGTCGTGCTCTTCATCAATGATGATCAAACCCAGTCTTTTTAGCGGCGTAAATAAGGCTGAGCGGGTGCCGATAATAATATCCGCATGACCGGAGCGCGCCGCTAACCAGGCTTCTAAACGGTCACGGTCATTGACGTTGGAGTGCAATAGGGCAATGCGCGCATTAAAGCGTTTGGTAAAGCGCTCCAGAGTTTGTGGGCCTAGGTTGATCTCGGGAATTAACACCAACACTTGCTTGCCGGTGGCTAAGGTTTCGCGAATCAGCTGTAAGTACACCTCGGTTTTACCGCTGCCGGTGACGCCGGCTAATAAGTAGGCTTTAAACTGCTGTTGATTGGCGTTAATAGCATCAAATGCTGCTTGCTGCTCATTGTTTAGCGGTAGCTCGGGTTGAGCGAGGCTGGGTTTTTTATGCGGTGAGTCTTGTAGCTGACGAATTTTTTGCGTCACTAGGTCTTTTTTCAGCAGCGCAGCCACACTGTCTTTGCTGATGCCAAACTGCTCAAGGCGCTCATGGGCAATGCCTTGGCTGTGCTGGGCTAAAACTTTAAGCGCTGCGTGCTGGCGCGGTGCGCGGGTTAATAGCGGATCATCTAAATTGAGCGGTAATTTAGCCAGCCACATGCGTTGCTGGCGGGCTTCAGCGGGCTCGCCTTGGCGCAGCAAAGTAGGCAGCGCCCAACTAAACGTATCGCCTAAGCTGTGTTGGTAATACTGTGCGGTCCAGATGCAGAGACGCATAATATCTGCCGGTAATAAAGGCTGCGTATCGAGTAACTGCAAAGCATCTTTGAGTTTATCGGCAGGCACCGTGGTGGCAGTGGCAGTCTCAACCAAAATCCCCACCATTTCACGTCGACCAAAGGGCACGCGCACACGCACCCCAGGCTGCCATGCAGCCACAGAAATCTGCGTTGGCGCGCGGTAGTCAAATAACCGACGCAGCGGTGACGGCAAGGCAATACGTAAATAGAGTTCAGACACACCCATACCCCTAAGGTTAATGGCGTTATCTTAGCGCATTAGGGGTTGGCTTGCTTAGGGTGAGATGTGCCTCCTTTGGCTAGGATTGTTTCAGCTTTTTAGATGTGGGGACTGTATTTAGAATTGATTTGCAGGGATGTACCGGTCTTATGAGTCAGTATTAGACTGGCTATTCACTGCAAGAGGTTTGTGTTAGTTTTGGACTGAAAGGAAGGATAGATTCTGTGGAATTTGCAGTGTCTGTTTCTTCAAGAGCTTGCGCTAGTGCGGCGCCGAATTTCTAAGCGCTTTTAGGAATAAATGCTCGAGTGTTGGAGGAGTTGCTATGCTGAATAAAACGACACCGGGCGTCTATATCGAAGAGCTTGTCTCTGCCAATAAATTCATAGCGCAAACCAGCACTTCCATTGCAGGCATGCTTGGTATGACGGTGCGAGGGCCGGTTAATCAGCCAACCCTAGTGACCAGTCAAGCTGAGTTTACGCAGCACTTTGGCGGGCTTCTAGAGCCGCAGCGTTACGACCAAGGACGTGATGCCTTGCCTTATGCTGTGGAAGGCTTTTTTGCCAATGGTGGAATGCATCTTTATGTGGTTCGAGTGTTAGGTGAAGGTGCTGCGGAGGCTGTCTTCGATATTGTTATGCAGGACGACTTGCCTGGTACTTTCTCAGGGCAAAGCACAGTCGACATAACTCCCATATTGAGAGTGCATGCACGCTACCCTGGGGATTGGGGTAACAATCTTAAAGTGGCTCTGAAGCTTGATCATTTTGTCTCAACTCAAGTCGCAGCCACTGCAGAAGCGAGTGATGCTGCGGCGATACTGGCCAGCACTACAGGTTTATTGCCAGGTATGTTGCTAAGAATCGAAGACCCGTGGAAGCAAAGTAAGGGCATTATTCGAGAAGTTGCTGCGATTGAACCGACCTTGAATAAAGTTTGGTTTACTCAGTCTCACGGTCAAACATTAACGCTTGGGATGACTGTGATAGATCAAGGGTTCACCCTTAGGTTCGAGCAGATCGAAAACGGCATCACTATAAACAGTGAAAAATTCGAGAACCTCTCGCTGAATAAGCAACATTCCCGTTATGCACCGAGCATTGTGGGTTGTTGGAGTGGTGTATCCATGGAGCCTTCACTTGCCGGGCAGTCGGATTTGATTCGCCTTGAACACCTGGGTGAGGAAGAGAAGTTATTTTTCTCTATGAACACAGAATGTGGCGGCTTTTTGAGCGGTGGTAGTGACGACCTCATTGGTGTCACTGATGATGTGTATTGCGGCAAAGCATCTGCAGAACCAGCGCAACGTACGGGTATTTTTGCGTTGGAAAATGAGCCCGCAGTGTCATTGGTTGCGGTCCCAGGGCAAACGTCAATCAGGGTACAAAAAGCCTTGATCGCCCACTGTGAGTACATGCGTTACCGCTTTGCAGTGCTGGACACACCCATAGGTGCAAGTGTTACAGCTGCATTGGCACATCGGCAGCATTTTGATAGTACGCATTGCGCTATTTATTATCCGTCCCTGGTGCGAACCGACAGTTTTGACGCAATAAATGGCCAGCGGGTTATCTCACCTGCAGGGCATATATTGGGTATTTATGCCCGTACAGATACGACTCACGGTGTGCATAAGACTCCAGCAAATGAACTGGTACACGGTATTCTCGCCTTTGATAGCAGGCTGGATAATAGCGCGCAGAATACCCTTAACCCCCACAATATAAATTGCTTGCGAGACTTTCGTGCGCAGAATCGTGGTTTGCGTGTGTATGGTGCGCGGGTTGCAACCTCAGATCCTGAGCTGAAATATATTAACGTCCGACGGCTCTTGTTGATGATTGAGCAGTCGCTAGAAATTGGTCTGAACTGGGTGAAGCTTGAAGCGAATGAACAACCACTCTGGGTCAGGATAAAACAGTCAGTGACGAATTTTTTAACGACGCTTTGGCGTTCGGGTGCACTGCAGGGACAAAAGGTCGAAGAGGCGTTTTTCGTCAATATTGGTTACAACCAGACCATGACTCAAGACGATATTGCTCATGGGCGACTGATCGTTGAAATCGGTATTGCGCCAATCAGGCCTGCAGAGTTTGTCGTTTTGCGAGTCAGCCAGAAGACTCAGGAGGCTTAAACTTGATATTTGCGGCAGCATACATTTGAAGGAGTATCTAAATGACCGATAACAAAAATAAAATCTGCAGTCAGTGCGGTTGTAACCATGCTCAGCGACACCATTACCACTTTGTCTTAAATACAGGTGCTGACCACGCTAAGCAAGGTGACGCACCCAGTAGTGCTACCTTGGAGTGGAGCCATACCTTTTCTTGTGGTGATGGCGAGACGCAGCAGGTGGGTGAAAGTGCGCAAAAACCAAATGAACCATATATAAAAGGAGAGCAAAGTGAGACACGAGTTGCTTCTGGCATTCCAATCGTTGCTCTAAGTTGGCGGCATGGACATAACTATGGCTCTGACTTTGCAGTAATGAATTCTTTGCTCCTAGAAAGGGGTATTGCAATGGCATTTGCTGAGGAGGTGATGTGGTCTTCCTTTACCGGCCATGACAAGGCCGGTCGAACTCCTGTAGCCGAGCTAGAGATCCCAATCCTCGACCACTACGGATTAGTGTATTGGACCAAGCTGCCAATGACTGCTCATCCGATTACAGATTTGAAAATCGAGAATGATCTGCTGGTGGATTGGAAGCTGCTTGAGTCAGCTAATACAAGTCCAGGTTTTTGTCTGATTGCCGAACCCAACACCCACTTTGACCTCAGTATCGATTGGGACATGCCGTTTAGGTTGGTGTTTTATGCTGATTTTGTCGTCAATACAAAAGGACTTGCAGTGGATGGCAACTTTATCGGCGGCACACTGCCTACCGGTGCATCTGGAGGCAGTGGTGTTTTCCGTAGCTGGTTCTTTTTTTCAAAGGCTAAAGGTTATTTAGATGAAGACCCTATTAAGGACGTGCGCGATCCAGTCATAGTTAAAGATCCTTTTGTTGTACGTGATCCAATTAAGCCGATATCCGATCCAGTTAAGCCGACAGGAAAACTATTCGATGTGTACTTGCGTGATGCAGGTGCTAAAAAAGTCAATACTATTAAAACGGTGCGTGAACTCACCGAGCTGGGTTTAAAAGAAGCTAAAGCCTTGGTTGATAGTGCACCAAGTGTTGTTTTGCGAGGCGTCTCTCAAAAACAGGCTGAGCAAGCTGTTAGGTTGTTGAACGCTTCAGGGGCTATCGCCAATTACCAGCAAGCTTGAGGAAGCATGACCACTGAGGAAAATGTTAGCGGCCCAGCGTGCTTCTGCAGGTTAGCATAAGCAAGGGATAGCTCTGTGCTGCGGAAGAAATAACCTGCAAGAGCACAGAGTTAATAGTGTTTACCTAAAACGGGAGATCAATATGACTGGTACCTCGCATAAACTTGGATTAGCTAGAATAACAAATGGGGAGGCAGCGCCACTTTATTTTGATTGACAGGTAGTTCGAACCGAAGAATTTAGTCTCGAGCGCACGCCCATGACTCTGAGCTGGGGCGGCTGCGACGGACACTGCACGGCTCGGGTGTTATTGCTAGATTTGTTCTAACAGAAGCAAGTGATGACAGCTTTACAAGTTGATTTCAGCTTGACTGACAACATTGCTATCATCAATATCAGACCGCGTGATTTAAGCGCAACACGCAGAAATCAAGCACACAACAAAGGTCAATCCACATGGAAATTAAAACGTTTAGGGAGCTGATTGAGTGGACACGTGAACTGCATAAGCAATTAGCACGTTGTCTAGCCCATTGTACGTCACTCAATGAGGAGGAGCGGGCGCGGATGCTGCTGGACTACTTGGCAGCACGGGAGTCTGAAATTGAACATATTGTAAGCGAGTTTGAGCGTCAAGCAGACTCTAATGTGTTGGAAACAAGAGTCTATGACTACCTGGCCCGCCACCCAATTAAAACTCACCGAACCTGTGATGAGCACTATGCACAGCTTGATTTTAACGGCATCAGCCGTGAGGTGCTGGACTACCATGAGCAAATTATTAGCCTCTATCAAACGCTGGCTGGAAAAACTGTAATTCCTAGAATTAGAGAGCTGATGGAGGCACTGTTAGCGATGGAGCAAAATGAATCTAAACGCTTGGCTTTTCAGATTGGCCGAATGGACAGTCTTTGAAGGTGGTCAGTGCGGGCCGATGCCAATAAGCGTCTGCTATACAGCTTTATTAAACGATGGGTGAATCGCTCAATCAGGCTGGAGTCTAGGGCATCATATTGGTCGTTAGCAGCGTGCTGTGATGGTTATTTTAGTGGTATGTCAGGCCAAATAACTGATGGGGATCGGCTGGCGCTGAAGTCGTACAAACTTGTATTATCGGCCGATCGCAATGTCGCTGTCGCTGCTCTTTACACTGGACCCAGCACCTAAGGCAATTTGTAGTCGTGCCCAGTCAGCAGACAAGTCCCGCAAAGCGGCAGCGTAGGCTAAGCGTGCGTTGTTTAGATTGCGGTCGGTGTCGAGTAAGTCCAGTAAGGTCATCACCCCCACTTGATAGGTCTGCATGGATAAATCAAAGGCACGGGTGTATGCGTTGACGGATTTGCGCAGTAAATCGACTTTGTGACGATCCCGCAGCCAGGCACTGTTGGCGGATTGCACATCTTCCACTGCTGTCAGTACGGTTTGCTGATAGATGATGAACGCCTCGCGGGCTTGCGCTTCTGCTTGATCTTGATTCGCGGCCAAGGCGCCCTGATTAAAAATGGGTAGGGTGACGACCGGACCAAAACCCCAAGCGTTGTTATCGCTGCTGATGGTGCCGGTTAAAGAGAGTGACGGCAAACGCGCCGCGCTGGCGACGCCAATATTCGCAAAAGCGAGCCGTAAACGCTGCTCTGCTGCACGTACATCGGGTCGGTTACGCAACAAGTCGGCCGGTACTCCGGCTTGATAGGGTGTTTCTAAGTTAAGCCCAAGCAGAGCGCTGACTGTGGGTGTCGAGGCTTGCATATCGGCCAGCAAGGGGCCCACAGGCTCGCCCAGTAAAGTGGCAATGGCATACATCTGTGCAAGAAAGTTGGCATTGAGGTCGGGAATGTCCGCCTGAGCATTGAACAGCAGTGCTTTTACTTGCTCTTCTTCAAGCTCAGTAGCGCTGCCCACCGCGCGCTGGCGCTGGGTGATGGCCAGCGTTTGTTCACGCGAGTCAATGGCTTGCTCGGTCATGACTATGGCGTATTGGTAATAGCGCGCATTCACATAAGCGTTCACTAGCGCTGACAAATAGGCTAGGCGCGCCGTTTGACTGTCGTTGACTACGGCGAGTAAATTGGCTTGAGCGGCTTCACGTTCACGACGAATGCCGCCGAATAAATCGATGGCAAGATTGCCCGACAGGCCAGCGCTTTCATTGGTAACAGTTGCGATGTTATCAGCGCCCGCGCGAGTCGAGCTCGCCGTCAGGTCGCCACTGATGGCGGCATTCACACCTGTGCCCCTAAGGACTGCTTGCGCCGCGCTAATACGTTCAACAGAGGCGGCAATACTTAGGTTAGTGTCGAGCCCTTGAACAACCCAGGCGTTGAGAACGGGATCGTTAAAATGCTCCCACCAGCGCAGGGTATCGGTACGCTGCAGTGATTGTGGATTGTTCACATCCACGTAAGCCTGCTGCATAGCGAGTTCTGGTGGTTGGTAATCCGGCCCCACGGCACAGCCAGCTAGAGCAAGCAGGGCGCAGGCTGCACTAGCGACTCGGCCCCTTATTTTATGCATCATGTGTGGCTTCCTGAGACGTTGTACCGTAGCGAACTTTGAAGATAATTTGCACCGCCACCAAGAGCGCTGGAATCATGAAAATGCCGGCAAAGGTTGCTGCGAGCATTCCGCTGAACACTGCCGTACCCACTGCGTTTTGTGCGCCTGCACCTGCACCTGCTGCCCAGACAAGGGGCATAACACCTAGAATAAAGGTTAAGGCGGTCATCAAAATAGGACGCAGACGCTGACGGCAGGCCTCCATCGTCGCTGCTAAAAAATCCATGCCTTGTTTCTGCAGTTCCACCGAAAACTCCACAATTAAAATAGCATTTTTGGCGGCTAAACCAATGGTGGCCAGCATGCCTACTTTAAAATACACATCGTTGGCTTGGCTAAGCAGCAGAGCGCCGGCCAAAGCGCCAAGCACGCCTAAGGGGATCACCAGCATGATGGCCACAGGAATACTCCAGCTTTCATATAAAGCGGCCAGAGCTAAAAACACCACCAAGATAGAAATGGCATACAAAAAAGGTGCCTGTGCACCGGATAACCGCTCCTGTAAAGAAATTCCCGTCCAGGCCACTGCGTAGCCACCGTCCATCTGCGCAGTGAGTTCTTCCATGGCTAACATCGCAGTACCGGAGCTCACACCCTCAACGGGCGAACCGGTTATTTCCACAGCGAGGACGCCGCCGTAGCGATCCAGTGACGAAGGTACTTTTTCCCAGCTGATGGTGGTAAAGGCGTCAAAAGGGACCATCTCGCCATTGCTGTTGATGGCGTGCCAGTGCTGAAGGTCTTCTGGTTGCATACGGTACGCAGCTTCTGCCTGCACGATCACTGGTTTGAGCTCTGAATTCATTTCAAAATCGTTGACATCGCGGCCAGAGAAAATCACCGACAACATGTTATTGATGTCGGGCAGGGCAATGCCAAAAGAAGCGGCTTTTTGCTGGTCAATATCAATCCGCATTGCCGTTTTAGTTTGGTCTTGGGTGCCCCGCAAACTGGTCACTCGGCCGTCTTGATTGGCCATTGCCACCAGGTTTTGGCTGGCTTGCAGTAATGCGCTTTGGCCGTTATTGGCCTGATCCAGTAAATACATACTGAAGCCACCGGTGTTACCCATGCCGGGAATGGCGGGTGGTTGCAACATAAACACCTGACCCAAGCGGTTGTGGGTTCTAAAATAGTGATTGGCACGTTGGATCACCGCAGCGGCCGACAAGTCCGGTCGACCGGAACGCTTGGCAAGATCCGTCATGCGCGCAAATAAGATCGCCACGTTCTGTCCGCTGCCACTAAAGCTAAAACCCACAGATGCAAAAACCGAGACAATGGCCTCAGACTCAGTTTCTAATAGGTGGTCTTCAAGCATGTTTACTACCGAGAGGGTTTGATCGGTGGTGCTACCCTCAGGCAAGGTGATCATCGCCATGAGCACACCTTGGTCCTCGGTTGGTAAAAAAGAACTGGGTATGACTTTAAACAGCATCACAATGCCCAGTCCGACTGCCGCCAAAACAGCCAGTGATAATAAGGCGCGACGTAAAAAAGCCTGAGTAAGGGCCAGATAACGAGTTTGCGCAGATTTGAAATGACGGTTAAACCAAGCGGGATAAAAGAACCGGCTCGGCGTCTTGCTGGGTGGTTTGAGCAAGCTGGCGCACATCGCCGGCGTTAGAATAAGCGCCACCAGTGTGGATAAGGCAATGGCCGACATAATGGTCACGGAGAATTGTCGGTAGATTACACCGGTACTGCCACCAAAAAAGGCCATGGGTAAAAATACCGCAATAATTACCAGGGTGGTGCCAATCAAAGCGCCGGTAATCTGCCCCATGCACTTGCGGGTTGCCTCAAGAGGCGACAAACCTTCTTCTTCCATAATGCGCTGAACGTTTTCGACCACTACAATGGCGTCATCGACCAGCATGCCAATCGC
>CAZEZR010000077.1:0-13287 GCA_964516465.1 uncultured Thiopseudomonas sp.
GTTTAATGTGTGCACTCACGTGCAATACGACGGCCAGGTCTATCCACTGGATGAAAGCCGCCAGACGCGTTTGAAAGAGGTGCTGCGAGAACTCAATGAGAGTGGCTTGCGGGTGATTGCGGTGGCCATGAAAGAGATCCCACCGGATCAGACGGTGTATTCGAAAGCGGACGAGTCAGGGCTGACTCTGATTGGTTATATTGCCTTTCTTGATCCGCCAAAAGAGTCCACCGCACCGGCATTACAAGCTCTAGCAGCCCATGGCGTCGATGTTAAAATTATCACCGGCGATAATGAGCTGGTCGCTGCAGAGGTTTCACGGCAGGTGAACTTAGAGGTCAAGGGTCTGCTGTTGGGTGCGCAGATTGATGCCATGGATGAGCAGACTTTAGCGCAAGTAGTCGAGGGGACGACTATTTTTGCGCGAATGTCGCCACTCAATAAAGAGCGTGTGGTGTACTGTCTGCGTGATCTGGGTCATGTGGTTGGTTTTATGGGCGATGGGGTTAACGATGCGCCGGCGCTGCGCGCTGCGGATATTGGTATTTCCGTGGATGGCGCAGTGGATATCGCTAAGGAAGCGGCAGATATCATCTTGTTGGAACGCAGTCTGATGGTGCTCAAGGACGGGGTGATTGAAGGGCGTAAAACCTTTAGTAATATGCTCAAGTATATTCGTATGACAGTCAGCTCCAACTTCGGCAACGTTTTCTCTATCGTGATTGCCAGTATCTTTTTGCCGTTCCTACCCATGCTGCCGCTGCAGTTGTTGGTGCAAAATTTACTCTATGATGTATCGCAGATCGCCATCCCTTTCGATAATGTCGATGCAGAGGAAGTCAGTCAGCCGCTGAAGTGGAATGCCGATGGGATTGGCCGATTTATGTTGTTTTTTGGCCCGCTCAGTTCGATTTTTGACATCCTGACTTTTGCCCTGATGTGGTACGTGTTTATGGCCAATACAGTGGCAGAGCAGGCATTATTCCAGTCGGGCTGGTTTGTCGTGGGTTTACTGACTCAAACCATGATCGTGCACATTATCCGCACGCAAAAAGTGGCTTTTATTGAAAGCCGTGCTGCAGTCTCACTGCTGGCGACAACCTTAGTGATAATGGCCGTTGGTATTTTCCTACCGATGGGGCCACTTGCCAGCTACTTTAAGATGCAGGCTTTACCTGGGAGCTTCTTTATCTGGTTAGTGGGGATTCTGCTTGGCTACGCAGCACTGACCTCGCTGATGAAACGCTATTATATTCGTCGCTTTGGTTGGCACTGATAATCAACACAGCGCTGGCTGTTGCTTAGTCAGCGCGTGGATGGAGGGGGATTCAATATATAGCATGCTGTTGTTATATGTATGGAGAGTGAATTAAACACTCTAACTGCACTCAACTGCAGCTGCTTTTTATCGATAAAGGAGGGTGTTGGCGGTATTAATATTGCCGTTAGCTCACAGCGGATTTAAAGCGAGTTATTGTGCTAGCGTGATGATGTATCTATCCAAGAGCAAACAATCACACTGATATATCGTTAAAACTACAAGCACACTCAGCTTGTTTCTACTTTATTAGGGTTATTATGACCTTCGCTGACCTAGCGCAGCTATGCAGCATGCCAAGTTCTGGTACAGTCAAGGTTCATTAATTTGCAGGAGATGTTTTATGTATTATGTTGATATGCCCAGTGCCGAAGAAATCGGTGAACTCAACCTCGTGCGTTCTGATGCTTGCATCTCAATCTACCTGCCAACCACGCCGGTGAGTCGTGAAACTGAGCAGAGCCGAATTAATCTCGGCAATTTAGTTAAAAAAGCGGTCGCTCAGCTTGAGGCCGCTAATTTTGATAAAAGAAGTATTGCGTCCTTACATGAGCAGTTCAATGATTTATTAGCGGATGATGAGTTTTGGAATCACCAGGCCAATAGTTTAGCCATTTTAGCCACACCAGAATCGTTGCGCACCTATCGTATGGCGAACAAGCTCAGCGATATTGTTGAGGTGTCCGATCGCTTTCATCTTAAGCCTCTGCTGCGGGCAACAACCTTCCCACATGCTGCCCATGTGTTAGCTTTATCAGAAAAAGATGTGCGATTGATTGAAGTGTCTGCAGACCTCCCTGCGCGTGAAATTGTTGTGCAGAATATGCCAACTGACGCTGCGACCGCAGGTGGCAAAGCAGTTAATAAAGACTACTCGGGCACAGGTCATCGCCATGGCTCACAAGGACAAAATTTTTATCTGACCCGCTTTGTACGCAAGGTTGATGCCGCCTTACGTCCTGCTCTTGCCGGTTCAGACTTACCGCTTATTTTGGCAACTACTAAACCGCTGGAAGCTTTGTTCCGTTCAGTGAGTGTGATTCCAGCTTTACGCAGTACCATTTCAGGTAATCCAGAGCGTTTAACGGAAGCAGAGTTGGCCACTGCAGCGCGTCCGGTGCTTGATGAGCATTACGCTGACTTGGTTAAAGAGTTTCACCTTTTGTTTGATGAGCGTACTGGTCAACAGCGGACAACCACAGATATTACCGATGCAGCGCGTTTGGCCACTTTTGGTGGTATCGATAGATTATTGATTGATATTGACGGCGTCATTGACGGTACGATTGATGATGAAACAGGCGAAGTGTCTTTCGCCGCAGAAGGTGATGCTGTGAACTATGGCATTGTTGATGAAATCACTGGTCGTGCTTTACGAACCGGCGCTAAGGTTATGGCTGTGCGCAGAGCCGATATCCCGGGTGGCCACGATCTTGCTGTGATCTCACGCTATCCAATCTAAGCAGTCACTTACTCCCCATGCATGCAGTTTTACTCCATAACAGGGTTTAAGCCAACGCGACACCCATCAGCCTGCGCTTGAAGCGTAGGCTGATACTCATTTCTAGCCTCTCCGCGACAGTGCAGCAGTTGTAACAGCCAACAAAGTTATGGCAGCAGATATACAGCTGAATAAACTTAGTTCCAGTAGCTAAAACCCAGCAAACTTTAGTCTATAAACAACTTGTCTTGTTGCCCAACTCAGCATAGGTTCTGCTAGGGTAATTGGACTGTTTTGCCAGTTGGAGTGTGCCATGACTGATCCAATAGATTCTCTTAAACTCGCATCTTGGTTGGTTGAGCAATCACCGGATGCAACTATTTATTCAGATAAAGAAGGTCATATTCGTTTGTGGAATGCTGCAGCGGAAAAGATGTTTGGCTTTTCGGCCGAACAAGTCTTAGGGCAGAGCTTAGATATTATTATTCCCGAAAGTTTGCGTAAGGCCCATTGGCGCGGTTTTGATGCGGCAATTGCTGCTGGCGTAACCAAGCACAGTGGCAAGCCCATGCCGACTAAAGCATTGCGTGCAGATGGTAGCGAGTTTTATACAGAAATGGGTTTTGCCCTAGTTTTTAATGATCAGGGTGAAGTGGTTGGCACCATGGCCCAAGCGCGAGATATCACTGAGCGTTTTGAGAAAGGACGGGCTGATCGATTGCGCTTGCGCGAGCTGGAAAAACAAGCGGCCGAAAAACGCTAACGCCGTCAGTTGAGAATAGAAACAAAGCGTTTGGCCAGTAGAGCTTGCTCTTTAGGCTTAAATACGCGAACCAAGTCTGCGCGCAACCCAGCGGTGATACAGCCAAGCTAGGGTAGGGCGGATTACCGGTAAGGCGATCAGCCAAGCCAGCGGTTTTAGTAGCGGCACCCGTGACATCAGCAAAATATAGGCATCCATTTCTCGATGGATTTTTCCTTCAGCATCTTTTACATGCAGCTCGCGTAATGCTTTGGCGGGGTCAATACCTTGCTGCAGCAGTTCGTCGTCACGTCCGGTAATATCCAGCCATTCAACAGAGTCCTCTGTTTTACCTTCCAGCTTTTCATACCAGCGCCGATCGCGAACGCACACAGGGCAGGCGCCATCATAAAAAACAGTTAACTTTCCCGAAAAAATATCCATACAACATTCTCCAATAGTGAATGATGCCTTACCTCGACTCTAGCATACTGCTGCAAAGGGTTCTGTAGCAGCTATGTGACTGCTGTCGATACAACTGAGTCGAGGTGCGTCTTAATCGCGGCCTTGCGCTTTCCTTGTCATTACTCAAAGCAAAACTGGATGGTCACATATTTGCATTTTAGTTCTATGGAGTCCACGCTCTAGGTCAGGGGGTTAGATAAATAACTGTATAAATTTTAAAGACTAGCTCACTTGATCCGCAGGAGGCTGCCATGAATATTTTTGAACGCTATGAATCTAATGTGCGCGGTTATTGCCGTACCTGGCCAGTGGTGTTTGACACTGCTCGTAACGCTAAACAGTGGGATGTGGACGGCAACGAATATATTGATTTCTTCAGTGGTGCAGGGGTGCTTAATTTCGGGCACAACAACCCTAAGCTGCGTGAAGCCATGCTCCGTTACCTTGAAGCAGATGGTGTGACCCACAGTCTGGATATGCACAGTCGTTCCAAGCAAGAGTTTATTGAGCGTTTTGTCGAGGTCATCCTTAAGCCTCGAGAGCTGGATTATAAGTTGCAGTTTACTGGCCCCACGGGGACTAACGTGGTGGAAGCGGCGTTAAAGCTGGCGCGCAAAGTGACGGGTCGACGCAATGTGGTGGCCTTTACCGATGGCTTTCATGGCATGACGCTGGGCGCGTTAGCCTGCACGGGCAACCAGAAGTTTCATCAAGCTGCTGGGGTGGAGTTAAATAATATTATCCGCGTACCTTTTGATGGTTATCTAGGTGAAGGGGTCGATACTTTAGAACCCTTGCGTCGAGCTTTGCAAGATCCTTCCAGTGGCATCACAGCGCCAGCTGCTTTTATTTTAGAGACCATCCAAGCTGAAGGCGGCATTAATGTGGCCAGCAAAGAATGGTTGCAGCAGGTGCAGCAACTGGCACGCGAACATGGCAGCTTGCTGATTGTCGATGATATTCAGGCGTCAGTAGGACGCACTGGCCATTACTTTAGTTTTGAAGAGCTGGGTATTGAGCCAGACTTGGTCTGCTTAGCGAAAGGAATTGGTGGTTATGGTATCCCTATGGGGGTTTTGTTAATTAAGCCTGAGCTGGATCAGTGGCAACCAGGCGAACATACCGGCACCTTCCGCGGGCAAAACCTCTCTTTTGTCGCAGGCGCAGCGGCACTTGATTACTTTAAAAACGATGAGTTTCTGGCTGAAGTACGACGCAAAGGAGAACTCACTGAGGAACGACTGGTGGAGATTATTCAGCGGGCCAATACTGATATCGAATTGCGTGGCTGCGGCATGATGCATGGTTTAGATATGGGCACCGGTGAAAAAGCCAACGCTGTGGTAGCCAAGGCATTCCAGCATAATTTAATTATTCCCACTTGCGGACCCGACGGCCGTGTGGTGAAAGTGATGCCGCCATTAACCATTGAAGACGATGTGCTCAATGAAGGTTTAAATCGATTAGAACAAGCGATTATCAATCCATGACAACCTACAGATAGAAGCGAGCGCATCGGCTCGCTTCGATAAAAAGGAGCTCGGCTATGCGCGATAATCCCGCCCTCTGCTTTCCTTTGGCAGAATATGAACGCCGCTTAACAGAACTGCGTGAACGTATGCAGGAGCGTTTGCTCGATGCTGTGGTGATCTCAGATCCGGAAAACTTGTTTTATCTGACTGGACACCAAACCACCGGTTACTCGTATTTCCAAGCCTTGGTGGTGCCCCTTGTGGGTGAGCCCGTATCTATTACCCGAGAACTTGAGTCATCCAATATAGAGCATAGAACCTGGGTAGAGGTGTCACGCTGTTACACCGATACCGGCGATGCTATTCAAGAGTTATTTAGTACGATTAAGGATTTAGGCTTGGAGCATAAATACATCGGCTATGAACGTAATAGCTATTTTTTCCCAGCCTATCAACAAGATCGTTTTCATTACCATATGCAAGCCGGCGAAGGCAACTTGCTGGATTGCTATGGCATTGTCGAAGAAGGTCGGATCTGCAAATCTGCGTTGGAAATTGAACTGATGTATCAAGCCGCTAAGATTACTGAAGCTGGCATGCAAGCAGGGATTGATGCGGTGCAGGCTGGAGCTACAGAAAATGATGTGGCCGCAGCAGCCTGCGCCGCGATGTTTCGTGCGGGTGGCGATTATCCAGCGGTCTTACCCTATGTTACTTCAGGTCCGCGCACTATGATTGGCCATGCAACTTGGGAGGGGCGCACCATCGAACCTGGTGAACATGTATTTTTAGAAATGGCTGGCTGTCTGCGCCGTTACCACACGGCGATGATGCGCACTGTGGTGTTGGGTGAGCAAAATGCCGCCATGCAATGCGCAGAAGCAATTATGATTGAAGCCTTGGATGCTGTGCATGAACTGGTCCGGCCAGGGGTGATGGTGACTGATGTGGATAAGTGCGTGCGAGATATTATTTGTCGTAATGATGTCGGCGCAAGCTTGATTACCCGTGTGGGTTATTCCATTGGCATTGCTTTTGCACCGAGTTGGGATGAGGGGTATATCATGAGCTTAAAGCAAGGTGATGAAACCGTACTCAGGCCGGGTATGACTTTCCATTTAATTCCCTGGATGTGGGGGGTGGAAGGCAATAAAACCTGCGGTATTTCTGACACCATCCTTGTCACCGACGAAGGCTGTGAGTCCTTCTTCAACTTGGCTAGAGAAATGACTGTGGTGTGAGGCAAGCAAGGGGAGTTGCTTCATTCCCCTTGCCATACCTGCTGTGCATTGACAAACTCGCGAATACCCTGGGGGCCGAGTTCTTTGCCGTAACCGGAACGCTTGATACCGCCCGATGGCAGGCGCGGATCACTTTTAACGATGCCATTAATGGCCACTTGACCAGACTCAAAGCGAGCCGCAAGCAGGGTACCGCGCTCGGACTGGGTCCAAATGCTGGCGCCAAGGCCATAGTCAGTGTCATTGGCAATCGCAAAGGCTTCGTCTATATCTTTAACTGCACGTACTGCTGCTACGGGCCCAAAAGTTTCTTCAGTAAAAACTGCCGCATCCAAAGGCACATCGGTTAATAAAGTCACTGGATAAAAAGAACCTGGTCCTTCGGGTATTTTTCCGCCCATAAGGCATTTTGCACCAGCAGCAATGGAGCGGGTGACTTGATCGTGCAAGGCATCGCGCAAGTCTGCCCGGGCGATAGGGCCAATATCAGTGGCTTCTTGAGTGGGATCGCCAACCTTGAGTTGTGCTAAGCGGGTGTTAAATTTTTCTACAAATTCGGCATAGATACTTTCTTCGATTAACAGCCTTTTAGCGGCAATGCAGGATTGTCCTGCGCAAATAAAGCGCGAGGTGGCTAAAACATCCACAGCTTTATCAATATCAGCATCGGCTAAGACAATGGCAGGGTCAGAACCGCCCAGCTCTAATACGGCAGGTTTAATTGCTGAGGCGGCAATAGCGGCAACTTTACTGCCTGCACCAGTGGAGCCGGTAAAGGACACCGCACTAATGCGTGGGTCGCGGATCATCTTTTCTGTGGCACTGTGATCTGCCATCAGCGTTTGCAACACGCCTGTGGGAACACCGGCATCAGCAAAAGCTTGCTCTATCGCTGCAGCGCAACCGGGCACATGTGAGTCATGTTTAAGTATCACGGTATTGCCGGCCATTAAAGCAGGGGCAAATACGCGGGTGGCTAACCAGTAAGGCGAGTTCCAAGGCAAAATACCGAGTACCGTACCTAACGGCAGGAATTGGACCCAGCTTCTTTTAGCATCGGAAGGGATATTTTGTGGCGCCAAATACTGCTGGGCAAAGTCAGCGTAGTGTTCACAGCCACTGGCAGATTTTTCCACTTCACCGCGGGCCTCCACCACAGGTTTACCCATTTCTTCAGTCATTAAGGTGCTGTGTTGCTGACTGTTGTTACGCAGTACCGCGGCAACCTTGCGTAAATATTGTGCGCGCTCAGCAAAACTCAATAAGCGCCACTGTTGGTAGGCTTGAGCAGCATTGTGTAACTTTTGCTCTAAACTCTTGGCGTCGCAGCGCTGATATTGCCGGACCACTTGACCTGTGGCTGGGTTGATCACATCAAGCATAGTTGCCTCCATGACTGTGCAAACAGTATGCAAGAGGGCACAGCAGTATTACTGCGGCTGCTTAAGCAAAGTGCCCGCTTTCCATACATGGGTGATATTTTTCGTATCGAGCAATACTGTTATATCGTTGACTGGGTTGTGGTTGACCGCACATAGGTCAGCGTCATAGCCCGCTTTGATTTGCCCGGTCTTGGGTGCTTGTGGACCTAAGGTTAAAGGGGCTGTGGCGGTGGCAGACTCGATGGCTTGTAACGGTGTCATACCATCATCCACTAACAATTTAAGTTCTAAAGCATGCTCGCCCCAGCGTAGGGGGGTGTCGTCACCTGAGGTGAGTGAGTCCGTACCCGCAGCGATAATGACGCCTTTCTCAATGGCCAAAGAAACTGCTTCTTGATGCCGGTCTGCGGTCATTAGCAGTTTTTCCCAAGCATAATCGGGTAGGCCATGGGTCTTCGCATAAGCCATATTACGGATTTTAACCGAGCGCGTGGTGACCAGAATCGCACCGGCTTCTAGCATGGCATCTGCGGCTTCTTCATCCAAAAAGGTGCCGTGCTCAATGGTTTTCACTCCATTGCGCAGAGCGGCCATAATCCCAGCTTTACCATGGCAATGCGCGGCAACGATACGTTCGGCACGGGCCGCTTCTTCCACCATGGTGCGAATTTCTAGATCGCTAAACTGCTGATGCATGGGGTCATCGTACTCGGTTAGAGTGCCGCCCGAGGCGCAAATTTTTATCAGCTTAGCGTTTTTGCGCAGCTGTAAACGCACCGCACGTAAAGCGCCGCTTACGCCATCACAGGTGTGCAGCCAACCATCCCGTGCGGCTAAATCAGCCACGCAGCCTAAAGAATAGTTGTGTAAGTCAGCATGACCACCGGTGGGAGAGATTAAATCTCCGGCAGCATAAACATGTGGACCTATGGCGTTGCCCTCATTGATTACGCGGGCCAGATAGACGCCAAAACCACCCACCTCGCGCACACTGGTAAAGCCAGCGTCAATGGCCCGCTGAGCATCGGCCACTGAGCGGGCCGCTGCCACCGGAACAGGAACGTCCATGGCTGCGGCAAGAGCAGGGGTTTGCATACCAGTAAAGTGGGTATGACAATCCCACATACCTGGCATCAGCACTGGCACCTGTAAATCCTTACCGGCGACTTGCGGTGCTTGTTGTTGTGGACCGACCCATTCAATGATGCCGTCTGCAATAATAACGGCCATATTGAAACTGGGCTCACCCGCACCGGGAATCAAAGTCTCGGCAAAAATGCGTTGTCTATTATTATTAACCATATAAGCACCTTAGCTTTGCAGTGGAAAAGAAACAAGGGAGCGAGCTGTTAAATAATTATCAATTGATTCTTCCTTGAATGTTGCGTTTTAGCTTTTAGTTTCTAGGCTGTATCCTGTTGTTTTTTCTATAGTTAACTCAACTGACTTGCGGAAGTGTATGCGGCAGGCAATTGCTGGTGCTTTCTCCTGACTTGTGCTTTGTCAAGATTTCTTGAACTATCAGATGTATATAAGATAAAGTGTAATTGTCAGAACCTGATTTCAGGCTCGGAAAACCAATACAACTATAAAGTAAGGAAAGATCATGGCTAATCAAAGTCGTCGTAAATTCATGCGTAATAGTTTGTTCGGTATGGCTGCTCTACCACTAGGAGCAACGCTGCTTTCTCAGCATGCTTTTGCACAAGAGCTTGAGCCACTTGACCCTGAGAGTCCGCAGGCGCAAGCGCTTAATTACGTTAAAGTAGCAGCAGATGCCAGTGAGCATCCAGCCTATGTCGAAGGTCATCATTGCGCCAACTGCATGTTCTTCCAAGAGGCTAATAACGGTTGTCAGTTGTTTCCGCAGAAAAGTGTTGAAACAGATGGCTGGTGTCAGTCCTGGGTGCAAAAGGCGTAATAACCCACAGCACATTATTTACATTAAAAAGCCGAGACAGAGTTGTTGTTCTTTGTCTCGGCTTTTGTCGTTTTATTACCCGAGTATATGTATGCATTATCATCAGCTTGCAATTTAAGACTGTCGTTAAATGTGCTCAAGCAGCTCTGCTTATATTTGTCTAGGCCAACCACTGAGCTCAATCAAGGCAGGCTGAGGATAAATAGCCTATGCTGGTTTTGTTGAACATCCCGTAGAGCGAATTAGGAGAATGTTATGTTTTCATTAAAAGATCAGATTGCCATTGTGACCGGTGGCGCCAACGGTATTGGCAAAGGCATTGCCAGTGTTCTGGCCAAAGCAGGCGCACAGGTGGTGATTGCCGATATCGATTCTGAGGCTGGCCAGCGCGCTGCTGAAGAGCTGGGTGCGACCTTTGCAACACTGGATGTAACCGACCGAGATGCCTGTCAGCGTGTGGTTGATGCTGTGGTAGAGCGTCACGGCCGCTTGGATATTCTTTGCTCCAATACCGGTATTTTCCCTCAAGCCACTTTAGATACTATGACGCTGGAAAACTGGGAACAAATGATGGGCGTTAACTTGCGCAGCACCTTCTTTATGGTGCAGGCAGTGCTGCCGAGCATGCGCCAACGCAAGTATGGCCGTATCGTGATTACCTCTTCCATTACCGGTGCGATTACCGGTTACCCAGGCTGGTCACACTACGCCGCCAGTAAAGCAGGACAACTGGGCTTTATGCGCTCTGCGGCGCTGGAGTGTGCCCGTGAAGGCATCACCATCAACGCGGTAATGCCCGGCAATATTCGCACTGCAGGATTAGAGGCGCAAGGTGAGGCCTATTTAAAAGAAATGGCCGAGTCGATCCCAGTGAAAAGTTTAGGTGAGCCTGAGGATATTGGTCACGCCGCCTGTTTCTTAGCATCAGCAGAAGCGCGTTTTATCACGGGACAAACCATTATTGTCGATGGCGGGCAGATCTTGCCGGAGTCGTTTGAGGCGATATTGTAAGCCACATCGGCTCAGTACAGGCTTAATATTGGTGCCGAATACAGCTACTGCTTATGGTAAAACAGTAGCTGTTAGAAGCAGGTTGAGAACATATAAAAGAATCTTGCTATTAGCGTTCGCTAATAGCGTCTAGGTCCAGAGCCTCAGCGTAAGCTAGGAGCTCTTCTTCATTGACCCCGTTGCCGTCGAACTGAATCAGAGTGTTGTTGTTGATCAGCATCTGTAGCTCCTGATTATGCTCCTCCAGTTTTAGCATAGCGGTATGACCGTTAATACGTTTTTGCTTATAACCGCCCATAGTCGCCATGCTTGGATTACTAAAGAGCATGCCCACGGCTTGCAATAACGGTGAGTCTTTGGTGATGCTAATTGTTAGTCGTGCTTTATCTTTTTGGTAATCACGGTTGGCACTAAGACCACCACCGAAAAATGCTGCTGAGCCCGCTTGGCTGTCTGCTTTTTTGGCTGTCCAGCCGGGTAAAGGCTCGGGAAATAAACCACCTAATTCACTTGCTTGCTGCTGGCGAATTAAGGTGGCGACATAATCAAACTGAGAGGCCGCTTGAGATAATTGACCTTGCTCGTAGGCTTGGGTGCCTTCGTTGATTGCTTGAGTAATTTCGGCATCATCAGCCAGTAGCAGGCAAGGGATGAGTAGGCCTGCCCATAACCAGTTTTTATTCATTGGATACACTCCCTTCTTAGCCCACTGTTGAGCACATTATTAGTGTGTGGGAATTGAGAAAATTAAGAAAGAGGTAAAGTTACTAGTTGTTTAGGGTTAAAGTCATATTTCAGTCAGTCAGTTTGGATGTTATTAGCCCTATTAGGCGCTTAGCTAGAGCTTTCTACTAGAAGAAAGCGATTTCTTTTTCTGTCAGAGCACGAAACTCACCTGGAGCCAAATCAGCATCGAGCTTGAGTGCGCCAACTTGCTCGCGATGCAGTTGCTCTACTTTGTTGCCCACAGCGGCGAACATCCGTCGCACTTGATGGTAACGGCCTTCATGGACATGCACTAGAGCTTCCCGCTCATTAATAATCTCAAGCACGGCTGGAGCGGTTAAAGTGGCTTCACCATGCAGTTGCAACCCTTCAGCAAAAGCGCTGACATCGGCTGCGGTGACTGGGTCAGCCAACCAGGCATGATAGGTTTTCGGGCACTGCTGTTTAGGTGAGGTAATCCGGTGGGACCACTTACCGTCGTCAGTGATTAACAATAAGCCTGAGGTGTCCAAATCCAGTCGTCCAACGGTGTGCAGTTCATTAAGGTTGGGCAGGTCTAAATAGGCAAACACGGTCCTGTGCACAGGATCACTATTGGCGCACACACAGCCAAGCGGTTTGTGTATCATCAAGTAGGTGGGGCCGGGCAGTTCAAGTTGCTCATGGTTCCACATAACCTGCGCGCCGCTGGGTACTTTAAATGCAGCCTTTTTTTGCACCACGCCATCCACGCTAACGTTTTCACGTTGCAGTACTTTGCTGGCTTCTTTCCGGCTCATGCCAGTTGTTTTAGATAGAAATCGGTCCAGTCGCATGGGGTATCTAGTCTTCTCAAAGGTATATTGCGCATATTATAGCTTACTCGTTGAGCTCTTATCAGCTGGTGCTTAATGCTGTGGCTTGAGTTTAGTGCTCGACAATAATGCCAGAGTGACTGTTGTTTAGCAGTCGGTTGGCAGGAAAGAAAAACGGCTCTTTACTTACAATGTGAAGTGCAAATGCTTGCCTCACTTGTTCGCGTCAAGTGCTGCTGTACAGTTAAATTGTAGGTAAACAATGTACAGCGAAGGTGTACATGGTCAGTGATTCAGAGTGTTGCTGTGGGATGTTTAGCTTAGCGGTTGGGCATGGATCAAGTGGGCACCTGAGGCTTTTCAGCAGTGCTTTATTGCCCAGTGTGCTAGACTTGAGGCTTTAGTTTCGCCCAGCTTGTGGATGAGGCAAACTGGTAAGTTTGAGCGCTTGGATTGTTTATTGTTTAAAAGGCATATTGCTCTAAGCCAAGAGTGCATAGGTGACCTGCTTAAAAGTAAAATCAGTCACGGTCACGCAAAGGGTTCGCTGAATAAGCGGCTGCGCTGGCGTGCAATGAGAGATGAGCTTGAGCCATACCTACAAACTTCGTAGGGTGCGCTATTGTGCCGTTCATGCTTTAAAGAAGGCATCGAGTGGGTTTAATTTATTTAATAATGGGGACGATGCAGCGTGAAGCCAATAAAAGTAGGAATCTGTGGTTTAGGCACCGTTGGCGGTGGTACTTTTAATGTTCTTAAGCGTAATGCTGAAGA
>CAZEZR010000078.1:0-13101 GCA_964516465.1 uncultured Thiopseudomonas sp.
TACTTGGCGCTGATGGCTGAGGCCTTTATGGGCTACTTGCTGCCATGGGGACAGATGTCATATTGGGGTGCACAGGTGATTATTTCACTGTTTGGTGCGATTCCAGTGATTGGTGCTGATCTGACTGAGTGGATTCGTGGTGACTACCTGATTTCAGGCATTACCCTAAACCGCTTCTTCGCATTGCACGTGGTTGCTGTGCCTATTGTCTTGCTTGCTTTGGTGGTTTTGCACATCCTAGCGCTGCACGAAGTAGGTTCTAACAACCCAGATGGCGTTGATATTAAAAAGCACCTAGATGAAAACGGTATTCCTTTAGACGGTATTCCTTTCCATCCGTACTACACAGTAAAAGATATTGTGGGTGTGATCGTCTTCTTGTTTGTGTTCTGCTTTATCGTGTTTTTCTTCCCAGAGATGGGTGGATACTTCCTCGAGAAACCGAACTTTGAACAAGCTAATGCGCTAAAAACACCTTTGCATATTGCTCCGGTTTGGTATTTCACTCCGTTTTACGCAATTTTGCGTGCAGTACCTGATAAGTTAATGGGTGTTGTGGCAATGGGTGGTGCTATTGCAGTCTTGTTTGTATTGCCTTGGTTGGATCGCAGTCCAGTTAAGTCCATGCGCTACAAGGGCTGGATGAGCAAAATCTGGTTACTTGTGTTCTGCATCAGCTTTGTGATTCTTGGTGTGTTAGGTGTGTTAGCACCAACTCCAGAGCGTACGCTGGTTGCACGAATCTGCACTGTTCTTTACTTCGCATACTTCATTCTGATGCCTTTTTATACCAGGATGGAGAAGACTAAACCGGTTCCGGAAAGGGTGACTGGCTAATGAAAAAGCATATTATTGCATTACTTTTCGCAGCAATTCCTACCTTTGGCTTTGCTGCGGCTGGCGCCTATCCATTGGATAGCGTCTCAATTGATTTGTCTGATAAAGCGGCTCTGCAAGATGGCGCTCGAACCTTTGTGAACAACTGCATGGGTTGTCATGGAGCAAAGTTTCAGCGTTACGCGCGTGTCGCAAATGACCTGGGCATTAGTGAGCTAATGATGATGGATAACCTTGTGCTTACCGACGCTAAGTTCGGTGATCACATGCGCTCCAGCATGAAAGAAGCTGACGCTAAGGTATGGTTTGGTGTTGCACCGCCAGACCTGACCAACGTTGCGCGCGTGCGTGGAGCAGATTGGTTGTACACTTATATGCGTACATTCTATGAAGACCCATCGCGCCCGTATGGCGTTAACAACAAAGTGTTTGACGTTGTTGGGATGCCTAACGTTTTAGTTGGCTGGCAAGGGCGTCAGGTTGTTGGTTGTAAGCAAGTACAAATTGAGGAAGACGGCAAGAAAGTATTCGACCCGTTGACTGGAACACCAGTTACTCAAGAGTCTTGTGATGAACTCACAATTGTGCCAAATACAGGTACTATGAGTGAAGCGGAATTTGACGAGAAAATGAAAAATCTTGTGACATTCCTCGAGTATTCAGCTAATCCTGTTAAGCTCAAGAGCCAGCGTATCGGAATGTACGTCTTGTTGTTCCTTGCCTTCTTCTTTGTATTTGCCTACTTACTGAAGCGTGAATACTGGAAAGATGTGCATTGATCCACAACACTGTAACGACCGTGTGACGCACGCGCCCAGATGGGCGCGTGCGCCTTTGTGCTTTATGTATATTTTTAGTGGAGGAGTCAAGCATGTCGTCTGCCCCCAATAAGTTGGGCTGTTATTCTGATCCTACGTGCCAATACTCGCATCGTGTGCGTTTGGTTCTGGCGGAGAAGGCGGTAACTGCTGAGATCATGGATGTAGTAGATGGCGATGTTCCAGAGTATTTAGCTGAGGTCAATCCTTACGCTACCTTACCGACTCTGGTTGATCGCGATTTAGCTTTATATGATTCAACTGTAATATTAGAGTATTTGGATGAGCGCTATCCACATCCGCCGCTTTTGCCTGTCTATCCTGTGGCACGGGCGGAAACACGTAAATTATCCTATCGTGTCCAGCGTGACTGGTGCACGCTAGCTGATTTGATTTTAGATAAGAAAACTAAAGAAACAGCACGCACCAAGGCGCGCAAAGAACTACGTGAAAGCCTCACTGGTGTTGCGCCTGTGTTTGCCAGCATGAAGTACTTTATGAGCGATGATTTCAGTTTGGTTGATTGCTATTTATTGCCACTGTTATGGCGTTTGCCTGCTTTAGGTATTGAGTTGCCGAAAGCCGCACAGCCATTGCTCGAGTATATGGAGCGTAACTTTGCACGTGAAGCCTTCCAGGCTAGCTTGTCTGAGGCTGAGCGCTTAATGCGGCCTTAAGGGGAGTGAGTGAAATGAACTCCAGTCGTCCGTACATATTGCGCGCCCTGCATGAGTGGATTGTTGATAATGAGTGCACGCCACATATACTAGTTGATGCTGACCATCCTCAAGTTAAAGTACCTCCGGGTCATGTGGTTGATGGGCGAATAGTCCTGAATACTGCGCCTGCGGCAGTGCGATACTTGGAAATTGATAGTCAAGCTGTGAGTTTTGAAGCTCGTTTTTCCGGTGCACCCTTCTCGCTCTACGTGCCTATTGATGCTGTTTTGGCTATATATGCACGGGAGAATGGGAAAGGTATGTTCTTCGATACCAGTGCAGATGCGTTTGACGAGGATGAAGAAGTCTTGGCAGAGGATAACGCAGAGATCGAAGAGCAGCCTACAGTGCTGCACGCAGTGTATACTGATAGCTCTGCTGACTCAGATAACCCTGATGATGAGCCACCAAGGCCGCCATCTCCAGGACGTCCGAGTTTGCGAATTATAAAATAGTTCTAATCTTTTATAACGTTGCCCGCAGAGTTTTACCTCTGCAGGCAGTGTTGTGAGAGGCTTTAGCTGAGGCAACTGAACCTGTGCAATGCAGGTTTAATCGATATATTCAAACAAGCGTACAATCTTTTGCACCCCATTCACTTCTTGTGCGACAGCAGTTGCACGATCGGCTTCAGCACGACTGATAATGCCGAGCAGGTAAACAGTTCCGTTTTCTGTTACCACCTTAACTTTAGACGCTGGCACGTCATTATAAGACAACATACGGGCTTTAATATTAGCTGTGAGCAAGCCGTCATTGCTGCGTACTAAGCCAGATGTTGGCGTGGTTATCTGCAGTTCATTGTGGACCTTCTTGGCGCTCGGTACCGACTGTGCCGCTTTCCCAGCCAGTTCTTTCAGTTCTGCACGGGGTGTTTGTCCTGCGACTAAGACGATGCCGTTGTAACTGGTCACCACAATCCGTGAGGTGGTGGTGGAGAGATCAACGTGCGCCTCTTTAATGGCATGAGCTACATCAGGCGCAATAAATTGATCATCAATTCTATTGCCGAGGCTGCGCGCGCCACAGGCGCTTAGCATAACTCCAATAAGGACAATGGCGAAAATTTTACGCATCACTCTTCGCTCCCAAACAGTTGATGATCGATTAAATCACATAAGCTATGAATAATCAGTAAGTGCACTTCTTGCACACGAGCGGTTACGTTGGAAGGCACGCGGATTTCCACATCGTCAGGCAGCAGCAGCGGCGCAATGTGACCGCCGTCGCGACCGGTGAGTGCAATCACATGCATATTACGATCGTGAGCAGCATGGATAGCTTGCACCACGTTAGCCGAGTTGCCACTGGTGGAAATCGCCAGCAGCACATCGCCTTCTTGCCCTAGGGCACGGATCTGCTTTGAGAACACTTCCTCGTAACTGTAGTCGTTAGCAATTGAGGTGATGGTTGAGCTATCGGTTGTCAGGGCAATTGCTGGTAGGCTCGGGCGTTCGCGCTCAAAGCGATTCAGCATCTCTGAGGAAAAATGTTGCGCGTCGCCTGCAGAGCCACCATTGCCACAGGCTAATATTTTGCCTTCATTGAGCAGGGAGCTAACCATTAACAGGCTGGCACTCTCAATGGCCGGTGGTAAGACAGTTAATGCGTTTTTTTTTGTTTCAATGCTGGCTTGAAACATGTGTTGAATGCGCGGTTGCATAGGATCAGCCTTTATTAAAAATGAAATTAGGACTCAAATGCGTCTTGAATCCAGTCTAGCGTGAATAATGTGTTGTTGCTTGGATGTGCAGTAATGACATCAAAACGACAGGGGTGTTCTAGCCATTGTGGAAATCTATGTAAAAAATATTCCGCGGTCTTAATCAGCTTGTTACATTTGTGTTGGTCAATGCTGTCTAAAGCGCCACCGAAGTTATTACTTTTTCGGTAGCGTACTTCAACAAAAACTACAGTGTCCTGCTCTAACATGATTAGATCAATTTCACCAAAGCGGCAAGACCAGTTAGTAGTTATGGTGCTTAGGCCAGCTTTATTCAAGTAGTTCAGTGCCTGTTGCTCTACAGCCTTGCCGGTCTTAAGTGCTTTAGTCAATCCGTGCTTCCTTAAGTTGCTCGAGATTGCCATCAATAAACTCTACCCAGTAAAGGGTGCGCTGAATGCGCTGATCTGCATCGAGTTTTAAAATCCCGGTTAAACCCGTTACGCTGCTGTTAGGCAGAGCGCGCAGCAGTTGTAACTGGCTGGTCAGTCGATAGGCATCTGCACCCATGGCATAAAAGCGGCCCATGCTGCCTTGAGCGCTGGGCCAATGTTGGATGATGTGCTGGCGTGTAGCGTCGCTGACTTCTAGAAACCAAGGCATCTCACTGAACTGTAAGCCATTGAGCTCAGGGTAAACTTCGCCGGAACCTGCATTGACTGCTGATGTGGCATAAATGGGTACATCGCCAGCATATTGGAAGGCTAGGGTCGGCTTGATCTGACGCGCTTGCTCAGGGCTCGCGGCTAAGAAAATAAAGTCAATATCTTGGCGGCGCGACGGCTGTGCAGCAACTTTAGCGCCTAGAGTCGCTTCCAGTTGTTTGGCGCGCTGTTCACTGGCGCGCAATTGAAACAGTTCGGCGACTTGTCCAGCCAGTTCGCTGGGGCGATCAAAGTGAGTGGTGTCTACAACCTGACCGCCGAGGGATTGCCAGTGGGCGCTAAAGGCTTCGAGAACACGATCACCCCAGGCGCTTTTTGGTACCATTACTGCGGCGCGGCGCATGCCGCCAGCCCAAGCACGATCGGCAGCTAAGCGCGCTTCATCTTCGGCTGCTAAACCATACTGGAAGAGCTGCTGGAGGCCACGCTGGTGATTATCGGCATAGTTCAGCGCCAAAGTAGCAATGGGTAGTTCAGCGCGGCTGACAAGCTGACTGACTAGGGGTTTTTCCCACGGGCCAACCACCAACTCGATACCATCGGCGCTGGCTTGCTGATAAAAGGCATCCAGTGAAGAAATACTGCTGCTGTCATAGAGATGGATACTTGGGGTTGACTCACCGTTGGCTTGGGCAATGTAATGGGCAGCAAAAAAGCCATTGCGCAATGCCGTTACCACGTTCTGGTTGGCATCTTTAGAGGGCAGTAGCAAACCTATAGAATTGATTTTTTTGATTTGTAACTGCTGCAGTTGTTTGAGTGCTTCTGGCAACTGCTGAGCGGCAGGATGCTCTGGGTTTTGCATGGCCCATTGCTGAATATCTGCCTGCTGTTGCTCAAGAGACGTACTGGCTTTAGTGATGCGGATTAAAGAGAGCCAACCATCAAGGACAGTTTCGCCAGTGTTGTCGAGTTGAGCGCGGGGTAGGGTGCTGAGTAAGTCCCAAATGCTTTGATGGTTAGCAAAAGCCACTTGACCTTCCAGTTGTGGCGCTATGGCAATGCGTTCACGGGCAGCAGCCAGAGGTTTACCGCTGTCTTGTAAGGCTTGTGCTAAGACCAAAGCAGTATGGACTTGTTGAAATTGTGGCATTTCAGCTAAGTGAGCAAAACTTGGGTGCTGCAATGCTTTTAAGGCACTGTTGGTTTGCTTGCGGGCTAAGGCCAGTTCTGCTTCTAGGGTTTTAGCAAAAATATATTGGGCCGGTGTGGCTTGGCTAAAATCAATGCCTTCGAGAATCATTCGCGCACGCAACTCTTGCTGTTGTTGCCAAGCAAGATCGGCTGCAGCTAAATATAAGCCAACACCTTTGCTGTCATTTCTTTTACTGGCTTGCAGTAAAAGCTGCTCGAGGTCATCGTATTTGGTCGGAGGTAACTGACCTGGATTATCGCTCGGTGAACTGGCACAGGCGGCCAAAAAAGCTGCTAAGCAGATCACTGAGAACAGGCGTAAAGGCGTTTTCATAGACAAACAATCCAAGCATAATAAAGTTAATACCCTGATTGTACCCAAGCACAGGCATTGCTGCGATATTGTCGTGCTAAATCAGGCTACAATAGTTTTTTATTTGTTTCTACGGAGCGTTTTGTGAGCATAGGCACACCTCAAACCAGTGGTTTTGGCACTTTGTATGTGGTGGCAACGCCCATTGGCAATCTTGAAGATATCAGTGCGCGTGCCTTGCGGGTGTTAGCTGAGGTTAGTCTCATTGCTGCTGAAGATACCCGTCATTCCAGCCGATTGTTGCAACATTTTGGTATTCGCACACCCTTAGCCGCCTGCCATGAACACAATGAGCGCGAAGAAGGTGGACGTTTTATTACCCGTTTATTGGCCGGTGATGATATTGCTCTGATTTCCGATGCCGGCACTCCGTTAATTTCTGACCCCGGTTATCACCTGGTACGCCAAGCGCGGGCAGCGCAAGTGCAAGTGGTGCCAGTGCCGGGAGCCTGTGCCCTGATTGCTGGGTTGTCGGTGGCCGGATTACCTTCGGACCGTTTTGTTTTTGAAGGCTTTTTACCGGCTAAGCAAGTGGCGCGCTGCGCACGACTGGAAGCTGTGCGCACTGATCCGCGTACGCTGATTTTTTACGAGGCGCCGCACCGCGTTTTGGCTAGTATCGCTGATATGCGCGATATATTTGGCGCAGATCGGCACGCAGTATTGGCCCGCGAACTGACCAAAGCCTTTGAAACTGTCTGTGATTTGCCGTTGCAACAGCTGCATGATTGGGTGGCTGCGGATACCAATCAGCAGCGCGGTGAGTGTGTGTTGCTAGTTGCTGGCTATCAAGTGCCGGCAGAGACGTTAGAGGTGCCGCTTGAAGCGCAGCGGGTGCTTGCATTACTGCTGGCGGAGTTGCCCTTGAAGCGCGCCGCAGCGTTAGCGGCAGAGATTACTGGTGCACGTAAAAACGCCCTCTATCAGTGGGCGTTAGCCAATAAGTCGGCTAAGGGGTAATTGGGTAAACTGCACCGCGCTTAAGCCATGCTTGATCAATTGGCGAATATTGGCGTGTTCAGCTCGTTGTGGATGGGCCAGCACCCATCGATAATGCTCGCCAAAAGCGAGCAAAGCATCTTGGCTGCTAAGACCTTCGAGTACAGCTAAACCCAGGATTTTACAGGAGCCCTGATTGCTGCCAGCTGGATTATGCAGTCCGGCATTATCAAAGGCACAGGGCGTGTAATGGTAGTGGGCATCAATAAAAGCCAAGGTGTCGGCAAAACAGTGCCCTGGCTGATGAATTGCATTGAGCAGTTCAGTGATGGCCATAGCTATTGCGTACGCTGTGCACTAAGAGTGACTGACACTGAGTCGGAAAAACGCAAGGCGTGGGGCTTGTCCACTTCCACTTCCGCATAACGCACTTGCTTATGCTGCATCACACAGTCCAGTAGATCCTGAGTTAAGCGCTCAAGTAGAGCAAAGCGGTTCTCTTCTACGTGTTTAATGATATTTTTAGTAATGGTGCGGTAGTTTAAAGCATGGCTGATATCATTAATCTGTACTGCATCGTCGGCAGGGTAGAGCAGCATGATGTTGATTAAAACATCTTGTTTGTTGCGAATCTCATCTTCATTGATGCCGATATAGGTGCGCAAACGCAGATCTTTAATCCGAATCCGCGCCAAGCCAGGCTCTAAATATGCCATAAATTAGCGACTCCGAATCAGTTGCAGAAATTCTTGACGTGTGGTGCCTGAGTTACGGAATGCGCCGAGCATGGCTGAAGAGGTCATTACGGAGTTTTGCTTTTCTACACCGCGCATCATCATGCACATATGTTGCGCTTCAATCACTACAGCGACGCCAGCAGCACCGGTCACTTCTTGCATAGCATTGGCAATTTGTCGGGTCAGATTTTCTTGGATTTGTAGCCGGCGAGCAAACATATCGACGATGCGCGCTACTTTCGATAAGCCAATCACTTTCCCTGTTGGAATATAGGCCACATGCGCCTTACCAATAAATGGCAGCATGTGGTGTTCGCATAATGAGTACAGTTCGATATCACGAACAATGACCATTTCATCACTTTCAGACTCAAACAGCGCATTATTAACGATCTCATCGAGATTTTTTTCGTAGCCATTACATAAGTATTGCATTGCTTTTGCAGCCCGTTTCGGAGTGTCCAGCAAGCCTTCGCGATCAGGATCTTCACCCAGTCCGATTAAAATCTCACGGTAGTGTTTGCTTAATTCATCACTCATTATCAGCTCTCCGGACCGGCATTATTTTAGATGCCGGCCACCATTAACAGTAAGGGTTGTGCCTGTTACATAGGGTGTATCCAGTAAGTAACGCAGGCTTTGGTAAATAACTTCTGGGCCAGGCACTGTGCCCATAACAGACTTGGCTGTGGCGTGGCGGCGGTACTCTTCATCATCACTGGGGTGCAACATAATTAAGGCTGGCGCCAGTGAGTTGACTTTAATATGCGGCGCTAAACGTGCGGCAAAAGACAGGGTCAGATTATCCAAACCGGCCTTGCTGGCACAATAACCAATGCGTCTGGCACTGCCTTTACGCACTACATCGTCAGTAATATGGATGATATCAGCTTGGGCTGACTGCATAAGTAAAGCTGCGCAATGGTGGTTAATTAAGTAAGGGGCGAGTACGTGCACATTCATCATTTGGGTTAATGCATGACTGTCGGGGCCATCTTCAGCAATCCACAGGGAAGCGTTATGAATAATTGCACGTAATGCTGGGGCAATATCTTTTACTTGAGCTATAAAGTCTAAAATCCCTTGCTCTGTGGCAAAGTCTGCTTGAATGCAGTGGACACCCAGCTGGCGCAACTCTGTGACTTCAGCTCGTTCTTGACGGTAGCTGATAATCAATGCTTGATCAGCCTCTAAAAAACGTCGAACACAGTGCAGTCCAAGACGTTGAGTGGCACCGGTCAGTAAAATTGGGGCGCTGTCGCTCATTGAAAAGCCTTATGGTAATCATTTGCCTGCAGCATGCTTTATATCAAGAACGCTGCGCTAACAGTGAATAAAGCTATACTAGACGCTAGTTGAGTACAACCTACAAACACTGGGGGAATACTGACTGCTACAGGTTTGTGGTTTCTTGTTATGATGAATTATATTCAAGTTTAATTGAAAAAACCCTAGTAAATGTATTTAAGAGGCGATAGTAAGGCATGACAATGAATGTGGTGATTGTTTCTGGAACAGTGTTTGGTGCAGCCGAGGAAGTGGCTCATCATGCTGCAGAATTGTTGCTGGAAGCAGGCCTCAATATCACCTATAAGCCACGCTTAGCTTATGCCGAGCTTGTGGCTTTAGAGCCTGATGTCTTGTTATTTGTGACTTCAACCACAGGCATGGGAGAGTTGCCGGAAAACTTACAACCTTTAGTCAATGCGTTGCGTGAGCAGCCGCCGCAGTGGGCTGGTTTATTGGGTGCGGTGATCGGCTTGGGTGACGCCTGCTATGGCGAGGATTTTTGCGCCGGTGGCAAAATAATTCGTGAATTATATGCCGAGCTTGGTGTCGTGGAGTTGCAGGATATGCTGTGTTTGGATGCCAGTGAAACGGTAACCCCAGCGGATGATGCTGAACCTTGGCTGGCTGAGTTAGCTGCCGCTTTAACAGTTTAGAGTTTGTTGTGAAAAAAACCATTAATGACCGAGTAAAGTCCCGTGGCAAAGCAACGCGCCAGCCAAGGGTTGGAGGGCGTTCGCAACGGCAAGCGCGTGAGCCAGCACAACCCCGCTTACTGATGCTGAATAAGCCCTACGATGTGCTCACCCAGTTTACTGATGAGCAAGGGCGCGCCACCTTAAAAGATTATGTGCCTGTTGCCGATGTGTATCCTGCCGGTCGCTTAGATCGAGACAGTGAAGGTTTGGTTTTGTTAACCAATAGCGGGCGGTTACAAGCGCGGATTGCGGATCCGCAATATAAATTGCGCAAAGTGTATTGGGTGCAAGTGGAAGGCGAACCCCAGGAAGAGCAGTTGCAGGGTTTGCGTGATGGGGTGGAGTTAAAGGATGGTTTAACGGCACCTGCCCAAGTCGAGCGTATGGCAGAGCCTGAATTGTGGGAGCGTACCCCGCCGATACGCGAACGTAAAAGTATTCCTACTGCATGGCTGCAGCTGACGATCTATGAAGGTCGTAACCGACAAGTCCGGCGTATGACCGCGGCAGTAGGCTTGCCCACTCTACGTTTAGTGCGAGTACAGATAGGTGCTTGGCGATTGGCTGATCTGCCCAGCGGGCAATGGCGTGAGCTTGAAATTTAAACTGATTCAGGGATTTGAGTGCAGGCTTAAGTGGGCTTCACTGCTCAGTTAAGCCCATGATTGTGCATCAGTTAGAGGTTTATAAACCCTTAATGGCAATGATAATGGTTTTAAGTAAAAAGCCGAATACGCCAAGACCTAAGGCAAAAAACAATACTGCAGTGCCATAGCGGCCTGCTTTAGATTTTTTAGCTAGATCCCAAACGATAAACCCCATAAATAAAACCAGACCGCCAACGAGGACGGTGATCATTAAGTCTTCAAGTACTTCAGGTTCCATGATTTTTCCCAATGCAGTCATTCACACGATGCTTATCCAAGTGCGCTGCGAGCGCAACTCTGCATAGCCTGGTTGCTATTAAGCAGCTAAATCAGTTATTGCGATCCATTTTGTTATCCTCAAGTAGAGATGTCAAAGTGTAGAGTTAAGCTGAACCAGTAAAGTTCAGGGTTGTTTGGCTTGCAACTGGTTGCTAAAAATAGCTGTAGGTTAGCTGTGTAAGTGAGCTAAGGGTAAGGCGCTTGAGAGCTGCACATGGTTGAGTACAAAGCTTGAGCGCACACTGGTCACGCCTTCAATGCGTGTGAGTTTTTCCAATAAAAATTTTTGATAATGATCCATATCAGGGACTATAACTTTCAGTTGATAGTCCGCATCCATACCGGTAATTAAACTGCACTCCAGCACCTCGGGCCATTGACAAATATGCTGTTGAAAGTTTTCAAAACGTTCAGGAGTGTGGCTGTCCATGCCAATTAAAACGTAAGCGGTTAGGGTCAGGCCAATCTTTTTACGATCCAGTAGAGCGACATGCTTTAAAATATAGCCTTCGTCTTCTAAGGCTTTAACTCGTCGTGAGCAAGGCGAAGCAGATAAGCCAATACGTTCAGCCAGTTCTTGGTTGGAGATCTGGGCGTTGTTCTGCAGCTCTTGCAGAATACGTAGATCGTAGCGGTCAAGTTTGCTCATGGTTGCTCCTTTTTTAAGGTTTAATATTGACCAATATAACGATTTTGGTTTTTTGCTACTAGTGTTTATATTTTAATGGTTTTTTATTGCGCAGAAATGTTTGCTGGAGCAAAGTACGCAATTATTATCCGCAAGCGATTGTGTACACTAGATTCAAGTTCACAGCTTGCATAGATTCTATGCCTATATGTGCAGTCTTTACCAAGGCTGAGCAAGAAAAACATGGTACCCCATGACTTTCACGCAAGCGCGGTAGCCCAACCAGGCGATCGATAGAACCAGCAGCACAACTGTTGAAGAGGGCAGCATTAAGGGAGCGTCTGGATAGACTGCTCCTTTTTTGTGTCTGGTGGAAAAGTACTGAACTTGTTCGAGGTTGTTCCTGCAGCAAGGCAGCCTCAGCACCTTGCACCTTGCACGGTAAAGGTCTGACCTGGCTTGCTGTTGCCACTTGGAGTTGGGGTGGGCGTTATGGCTGATGAGTTAGGGCAAACGTTGATCATAAAAAAGGAGGCCGGAGCCTCCTGTTTAGCTGTATAAGCGCAGCTGATATTATTTGCCAAAGACACCAAAGGTTAAGCGGTTCAACCAACTGCGTTTGGGCTTGTCATTGCTAATAGCAGTGCGTACGCTGCCAGGGATTTCTTCAGCAGCATCTTCATACTGACGAATGACATCTTTGCTGGCCTGAGTTTGTTGTGGACGCAAGTCTTTATCTGAGGTGATTAAACCTAGAGTGGCTTTGCTGAACCAAGAGCGGCTATCAGTATCTTTTTCGCGGGGCTTAAAAGTACCGCCGGCCAAGCTGGGGTGCTTAGGGTAATTTAACTTTAAGGTTTCTAAGCTGGTTTGCGCTAAGTCATTCAGCCCTAAGTGTTGATAGGCCTCGGTCATAATTGCTAAGCCATCACCAACTGCCGGGGTTTCCTGAAAGTTTTCCACAATATAACGGCCGCGGTTGAGCGCTGCTACATAGGATTGGCGCTTGAGGTAATAATGACCTGCGTGTACTTCATAAGCCGCCAACAGGTTACGCAAATAAATCATGCGCTGCTTGGCATCGGGTGCGTAGCTGCTGTTTGGGTAACGGCTTACCAGTTGCGCAAACTGGTTGTAAGAGTCCCGTGCTGCACCAGGGTCGCGCTGGGTCATATCCAGTGGTAAGAAGCGCGCCAGTAAACCGCGATCTTGATCAAAAGATGCCATGCCTTTCATATAGTATGCATAATCAACATTGGCATGTTGCGGATGCAAACGCATAAAACGGTCAGCCGATGCGCGTACTGCTTCAGGCTCCATGTTTTTGTAGTAGGCGTAGATCAGTTCTAATTGCGCCTGCTCAGCATAACGGCCAAACGGGTAGCGAGATTCTAACGCCTTTAACTTAGTGATTGCTCTTGAGTAGTTTTTATTCTCAAGATCGGTTTGCGCTTGCTGGTAAAGCGCAGTTTCGCTTAAATCTGCTTCAATTTCCTTAGACGCACAGGCGCTTAATAAGGTAAAAAGAGCGATAAGTAGCAGGTGCCTTAAATGCATGATTGAGTACGCCGGTAAACGGTCGGCTGACTTGCAGTGAGCCGTCCTGTTATAGTGAAC
>CAZEZR010000079.1:0-12806 GCA_964516465.1 uncultured Thiopseudomonas sp.
GCCCGGGAATCGGCGTGAGGCGCGACTAGCGGGGTGCCCATGCTACCATAAGCAGCAGAAAAAACAGCCAGCCTTATGACGTGAACAGTCTTCAGGCAAACCATGAACAGTTTGAGAGTTTACAAAATGACCAATCTCGCCCTTATTCAAGAGCTAAAAACCCTAGTTGATGCCGGTAAAGTACTGACCGATGCGGACTCACTAGACGCCTACGGCAAGGACTGGACCAAGCACTTTGCCCCGGCGCCACTGGCCATTGCCTTCCCGAAAAATACCGAGCAGGTGCAAGCCATTGTGCGTTGGGCTAATCAGCATCAGGTTGCTTTAGTGCCATCTGGCGGGCGGACCGGCTTATCAGCGGGAGCAGTGGCAGCCAACGGTGAGGTGGTGGTGTCGTTTGATAATATGAATCAAATCTTGGCTTTTAACGAGGTGGACCGCACCGTAGTTTGTCAGCCAGGAGTGGTGACTCAGCAGTTACAAGAGTTTGCTGAAGAGCAAGGTTTGTACTACCCAGTGGATTTTGCCTCAGTGGGTTCCAGTCAAATTGGTGGCAATATCGGTACCAATGCCGGCGGGATTAAAGTGATTCGTTACGGCATGACCCGTAACTGGGTGGCGGGAATGAAAGTGGTGACCGGTAAGGGCGATCTACTTGAGTTGAATAAAGATTTGATTAAAAACGCCACCGGCTACGATTTACGTCAGTTGTTTATTGGTGCAGAAGGCACCTTAGGTTTTGTCGTTGAAGCCACTATGCGTCTCGATCGCGCACCAAAAAACCTTACTGCATTGGTCTTGGGTGCGCCAGACTTTGATTCCATTATGCCGGTGCTGCACGCCTTTCAAAATACTTTGGATTTAACTGCTTTTGAGTTTTTCTCTGATAAAGCCTTAGCTAAAATTTTAGCGCGCGGTGATGTCCCTGCGCCTTTTGAAACTGAGTGTGCCTTCTATGCGCTGCTTGAGTTTGAAGCGGTCAGTGATGAAGTGGCCGAGCGCGCGTTAAGCACTTTTGAGCATTGTGTTGAGCAAGGTTGGGTGCTGGATGGGGTGATGAGCCAGAGCGAACAGCAGCTGGAAAATCTGTGGAAATTGCGTGAGTATATTTCTGAAACTATCGCACCTTGGACGCCTTATAAAAACGATATTTCGGTAACAGTCGGTCAAGTTCCGGCATTTTTGCGTGATATTAATGCAATTGTGGCGAAAAACTACCCAGACTTTGAAGTAGTATGGTTTGGTCATATTGGTGACGGTAACCTACACTTAAATATCCTTAAGCCGGATAATCTGAGCAAAGATGAGTTCTTTGCTCAGTGTGCAGTGGTGAACCAGTGGGTGTTTGAAACGGTAGAAAAATACCATGGTTCAATTTCCGCAGAGCACGGTGTGGGCATGACCAAACGTGATTACTTGCACTACAGCCGCTCGGCAGATGAAGTGGCATATATGCAGGCGATTAAAGCGGTTTTTGATCCCAATGGCATTATGAATCCGGGTAAAATTTTCCCAGTTTAATAATCAGGCCGGCTGCCATAAGGGTTGGCTGTGTTTAAATTTATAAGGGTTTTTTATGAGCTATCAACATCAATATATCGACGGTACACGGATTCATTTTCCCATGGGGAAAGTGGTGTGCGTGGGGCGTAACTATGCGGCCCATGCCAAAGAGCTGAATAATCCTATTCCAACTGAGCCCTTACTGTTTATTAAACCCGGCAGTTGTGTGGTGTCGCCAGAGGGCGGCTTTAATATTCCCTATGACCGTGGCGCGGTGCATTATGAAGTTGAGATTGCCGTGTTGATTGGTAAACCGTTATCACGCCAGCCCAATGAAGAAGAAGTGTTAGATGCCATCAGCGGCTTTGCTCCAGCATTGGATCTGACCTTGCGCGATGTACAAGAACGCTTAAAAGAGCAAGGCTGGCCGTGGGAAGTGGCAAAATCATTTGATGGTGCTTGCGTGTTAGCGCCATTTGTCTCGGGCTTTGCGGTGAAAGACACGACCGATATTGCAGTGCGTTTGACCATTAATGGTGAAGTGCGCCAAGACAGCAACAGTGCTGAAATGCTCTACCCGATTATTCCATTGATTCAACATATTGCTGGGCAATTTGCTTTGCAGCCCGGGGATGTGGTGTTAACTGGAACCCCAGCCGGTGTGGGCCCATTGCAAGGCGCTGATGAACTGTTGATGGAGTTGCCGGGTCACAGCAAATTTAGCACTCATGTTATACAGCGTAATTAATAGTGCCAGAGCTTCCAGAAGTTGAAACCACGCGCCGCGGTATTGCGCCGCACTTAATTGGGCAACAGGTGCTGCGTGTCGTAGTGCGTAATCCGCGCTTGCGTTGGCCAATCCCGGAAGATTTGGATGTGCGTTTATCCGGACAGCGAATTGTTAGGGTTGAGCGGCGGGCTAAATATCTGCTGATTGGTGCCGAAGTGGGTACTTTGATCAGCCACTTAGGTATGTCCGGTAGTTTGCGCATGGTCGAGCAAGGCACGCCGGTGGAAAAGCATGACCATGTGGATATTGAGCTGGAATCTGGGATGATCTTGCGCTACACCGATCCCCGTCGATTTGGTGCCATGCTGTGGAGCACAGAGTCACCGCTGCAACATAAATTACTGCAAAAACTGGGTCCTGAACCGCTGTTAGATGACTTTTCTGTCAATCATTTATATGAGTGTTCCCGTGGCCGTAAAATGTCGATTAAGCCCTTTATTATGGATAATGCGGTGGTGGTTGGGGTGGGGAATATCTACGCCTCTGAAGCATTATTTGCTGCAGGGATTGATCCACGCCGTGAAGCAGGCAGTGTATCCAAAGCGCGCTATGCCAAGTTAACTGAGGAGATTAAGCGGGTGTTAGCGGTGGCCATTGAGCAAGGCGGTACCACCTTGCGTGACTTTGTTGGTGGTGATGGCAAACCCGGTTACTTTCAGCAAAAACTCTTTGTTTATGGCCGTGCAGGGCAGCCTTGTCTGGTCTGTGGCAGTGAGTTAAAAGACATTAAGCTGGGTCAGCGTGCCAGTGTCTATTGTTCGCGCTGTCAGCGTTAGCTCTTTTTTGCTGCAGCAAAAACGTGTAATACTTCCCTTGCAGCACAGTGCTACAGCGCTCGCTGGCGATTGCGTTTAATTCCGATGTATTTGCCATGGAAGAAGCTGTCAGTAGCAGACAGCTTCTTTTGTAGTACATCCTATTTTTGATAAGCCGTCTGCGCGGTGGTGAGTGTATGGATAAGCTAAAGTCGTTGGTGCTACCGGTGTTGGCACTCTTGGTGTTATCACTGAGTTTTTTCTATAGTCCTGGCTGGCTGCAACTCAGTGCGGGCTTGGCGCTGTTTCTATTTGGCATGCAGTGTCTGGAAGAAGGCTTAAAAAAACTCACCGGGGGTCGTTTAGAGCAACTCTTAGAACGCAGCACAGCCACACCGCTGAAAGGCTTTTTATTTGGTGTTGGCGGCACCATGGTGCTGCAGTCCACAACGTTGATGTCATTGTTAACCATCGCTTTTATCAGCACCGGTTTGATCCAGTTGGCCGGTGGTATCTCTATTTTACTGGGGATTAATCTGGGTACCAGTGGCGGTATCTGGCTGCTGGCAGCGGCCGGGCAAAATTTTAGTTTAAGTCCTGTGGCGTTGCCGTTACTGGTGTTTGGGGTATTGGCCGGATTTAACGGGGTTAAGGGTAAAGCTGTTGGGCGCATTATCTTAGGCATTGCCTTTATTTTCTTAGGCATTGATCAAATCAAAAGTGCTTTTGTTGAGTTTGGCACCCACCTCGAAGTACTGGAGCAAGTCAGTCGGGGTTATTTAGGGCAACTGCTGTTTGTTGGCATGGGTATCGTGCTGACGGCCATGCTGATGTCCAGTCATGCCACCTTAATGCTGATTTTAGCAGCCCTCGCCGTAGGGCAGTTGGAGCTGTGGCAAGGAATGTCGTTGGCGATTGGCGGTAGCGTTGGCAGCAGTTTAAATGTCGCGGTGATGGGCTGGTTGGCCGGTGATCGGGGTGGTCAGCGTCTCGCCACTTTGCACGCGCTGTTTAATATTATTACTGGGTTAACGACTTTTTTCCTGCTGACACCATTAATGTGGTTGGTGCATTGGCTGATGACAGGCTTGGGTGCGGGCGATAACAGCTTGCTGCAACTGGCCATGTTTCAGACCTTATTTAATCTGATTGGTGTGCTGTTATTTTGGCCTTGGCAGCGTCAACTGGAAGTCGGCTTATGTCGGTTTTTACCTGATCGCGAGGAGCCAGAGGTGTTGATTGCTGAAACCCAAAGCGGGCAGCGTTCGGTGGTGGAACAGCGCGTCTTGCCGGAGACTCGCGCACGTTACTTAAGCGATGCTGCCTTGGCTTCTGTGGATACAGCCTCGCAAGCGGTGGTGCAAGAGTTGCAACATTTGGGCCGCTTAAGTTTGGAGGTTATTTGCCATGGCTTATATCAGCCCGTTGAGCAGCTGTTTAGTATCAAAGTGGATGAGGCGCGGCTGAATGCTCGACCCAATGATGCGGAGTGTTTAGATGCGGAAGACTTGTATCGCCGTCATATTAAAGGCGTTTACTCTGATTTGCTGGGGTTTATGAGTCGCCTTGAAGCGGAGATGGATGAGGAACACCAGAAATTTTGGATGACCTGCCAAGTGGTGGCTTTGCAGTTGGTGGACGCGGTTAAGGACGCTAAGCATTTACAGAAGAATTTAGGCCGCTATTTACGCGATGAGCGCTCCCATGTGCACTATCACTATTTAGATTTGCGTCGCCATGTGCTGTGGGTGCTGCGGCAGATTCGCGAGGTCAGTCGGTTAGAATTGCCAGATGATGTCTGGCGCAGCCGCTTAGACTGGGTGGATGGGCAGGCGGCCAAGTTTGATGCTGATTTCCGTCATCGTATCTTCAGTGAAGTACGTAAGCAGCAGCTGGATAATATGCAAGCCAGTTCCTTGATGAATGACTTGGGCTATGCCAGTCGCATTACCCAAAGCTTGCGCAATGTGTTGCAACTGGGGCTGGTGGGAGAAAATGAGTTGCTGCGTGAAGTGAGCCGTTTAGGCGGCGATGACGATGATTTTCCTTTGATTCAACTGAGTTAAATAACCCTATGGGCTGAGGCTGGCGCCTTGGCCCCGTGGATCACTGGCCGCTGCACTATGGCCTGAGTCTTTCTGCCACCAGATCACTTGTTGATTGCCGTAGTTGCGGGTGAGTTCTTTGAGTTCATGGCCTTTACTTTGCAAGCGCTGTTGCTGCTGCTCGGTTAAAGCACCGGGCTCAAAACCCAGCACATCCGGTAAGTATTGATGGTGTATACGGGGGCTGGCGACCCATTGTGCTGGCGCTTGGCCATCTAGATGTTCGAGCATCGCTAAGACATTCATACTGGGAATACGGCTGCCGCCTGGGGTACCAAACGCAGAAAACTCATGGGGGCCTTCTAAAAAACTGGGACTCATGGACGACAAAGGACGTTTACCGGCTTGGATCCGATTTGCCGCGCTGCCGGCCAAACCATAGGCATTACTGCCGGTTAAGTCTGCGGCAAAGTCGTCCATTTCATCATTGAGCAAGACCCCAGTACCGGGCACGGTAAAGGCGGCGCCAAACATCATATTGAGCGATAAAGTGGCCGCCACAGCATTGCCTTGCTGATCGAGTACGGCAAAGTGAGTGGTATGATCGCCCTCATGGGGCTCTGAGCCGGGCGTTAAGCTGGCGCTGGGCGTTGCTTGATCAACATTGATGCTATCAGCCATCTGCACAATGTGTTGACGTGCTAGCAGCGCCTCAGTGGGGTTGACGACAAAGTCAGGATCGCCCAGCAAGCCGCGATCGCGGTAGGCACGACGCAACACTTCAGCAATATAATGTGCGCGCTGTGCTGGTTCTGCTTGTTGCCAAGGTAAGCGTTGTAGCATTAAGAGGCTTTGTGCAATGGCAATGCCGCCTGCTGAGGGCGGTGGTGCAGTGATCAGTTGGCGTTGATCCGCTAAGGGCACAATTAATGGTGCCCGCCATTTTACTTTATAGTCGGATAAGTCTTTTAATGACCAGATACCGCCAGCATCTTGCACTGTGTCTACAAGTTGTTGCGCAAAAGCACCTTGGTAAAAGCTTTTGCCACCTTGTTGCGCCAACATGGTTAGGGTGTTGGCCAATTCCGGCTGACGTAAAATCCAACCTTGCGCAGGAATCCCTTGTTGATGTAAAAATATTCTGGCGGACTCAGGGTTTTTTTGTAGGGCGGTTAAACGCCAGCCGGCGCGCTCTTGATAGACCGCATCAATGGCAAAGCCATCACGGGCTAATTGTATGGCTGGGGCTAGATTGTCGGCTAAGGACAGGCGCGCATGGCGCTGTGTCAGTTCATCCAATGCAGCAGGGATACCAGGAATGGCCGCAGCCAGTGCGCCATTTAATGACAATGCAGGATCAATCACACCATCTACGCGGTATAAGTCAGCATGGGCGGCTAACGGCGCTCGTTCACGGGCGTCTAAAAAATGATAATCAGGGCCTTTGCCGCCACGGCGCAGCAGATAAAAACCGCCGCCACCGAGGCCAGAACCATACGGTTCGACCACAGCTAAAGCGGCAGTGACAGCAATGGCGGCATCAATGGCATTGCCCCCTTGCTGCAGAATGGCAATGCCTGCTGCGCTGGCTAACGGATGAGCGCTGCTAACATAGGCTTTTTCTGGTGCCTGCTCGGCAGAAACAATGACGACCCAGCAGAGTAGGACGCTTAGTACAGCAGTCTGTAGGCGACGCATGGCTAGACTTAAGCCTGACCGGTGATGATTTTATATTTTTCCATCAGCTCGTCTTGGCTTTCCACATTGTTTGGATCCAGTGGGATGCAGTCCACAGGGCACACCTGTACACACTGTGGCTCATCGTAATGGCCAACACATTCGGTGCACAGGTTAGGATCAATTTCGTAGATCTCTTCACCCTGTGAAATAGCGCTGTTGGGGCACTCAGGTTCACAGACATCACAGTTAATGCAGTCATCGGTAATGATGAGCGACATGGAATAACTCCTCTAGAGCAGTAAGGGCACAAGGCAACAGCACGCCATTGATTGTGCAGCAGTTTAACCAAGGTGCAGCCTCAGCCAAGCGGATGCTGGCGGTAAACTATTTTTTATAACGCTCCGCTAAAGCACGAGTTACTGCAGGATGGACAAATTCAGAAACATCACCGCCCAAAGAAGCAACTTCACGCACGATGGTGGAAGAAATAAACGAGAATTTCTCCGACGGTGTCAGAAATAAGCTTTCTACATTGGGGGCTAACTTACGGTTCATATTGGCCAATTGAAACTCATATTCAAAGTCAGAGACGGCGCGCAAACCACGCATCAGAATATTAGCATCGACTTCTTCGACAAAGTGAGTCAAAAGGTTAGAAAAACCAATAACTTCAACATTAGGCAGGTGCGCAGTGGCTTCTTTAGCTAAAGCGACACGTTGTTCTAAATCAAAGAGTGGGTTTTTTCTCGGGCTAGCGGCAACGGCAACAATTACATGATCAAAGATACGTGCAGCACGCTCAATGAGATCGGTGTGGCCACAGGTGATTGGGTCGAAAGTTCCTGGGTACAGAACACGGTTCATTGCGACGTCCTTTTAAGGCGTTATAAGTGCTGCAATCTTAGCGCAGCAACACTGGGAGCGCAAAAAGGATTATTTATTCGAGCTGGCCATTACGGAAATCGATGAGCGCTTGGTTAATTTCTTCTTTAGTATTCATAACAAAAGGGCCGTATTGCTCAATGGTTTCGTGCAGTGGTTGTCCAGCTATAAGTAAAAAGCGACTGTCTTGTTGTGCTTGAATACGGACGCCGTCACAGTTGCTGGCAGTATTGAGGATGGCCATGCTAGGTGCTTGGATAGGTTGCTGCTCAACGACCAGTGCACCGCGGTATAACTGAATAAAGGCATTATGACTGGGGACTATGCTGTGCTCTAGGGTACAACCTGCTGGGAGTTGAATATCTAAATACAACGGCTCAGTAAAGGGGCGTTGCATCATGCCTTCGACACCATGACTGCTGCCAGCAATGACAGTAATGTACGCACCAGACTCGGTCTGCACACGGGGTAAATCAGCAGCCTTAAGATCCCGGTACCATGGGTCATTCATTTTGTTTTTACCGGGTAGATTGAGCCAAAGTTGAAAACCCTCCATACGACCGGCCACTTGTTGCGGCATTTCTGAATGAATTACGCCCCGGCCAGCATTCATCCATTGGAGATCACCGGACTCCAGTAAGCCTTGATTGCCGGCACTGTCTTTGTGCAGCATCCGACCTTGCAGCATATAGGTAATGGTTTCAAAACCACGGTGTGGATGATCTGGGAAGCCAGCAATATAATTATCCGGATCGTCACTGCCAAATGCATCCAGCATTAAAAAAGGGTCAAGACGTTTTTGCAGTGGGCCATCTAAAAAGCGGGTTAAAGTGACGCCAGCACCGTCAGAGGTGGCGCGCCCTGTTACCACTTGCTCAATCGAGCGAGAGCATTGTATGGGTGTGCTTGGTTGCAGAGGGGCGGACATATGAATACTCCTAAAACGTATCTACTCAAAGCTGGTGTACGGTCATATTCTGCTTAAGTATGTGTGTTTATACAGCTTTAGTGTCTTGGCTGAAGCATTTTATCGAAACCCAAGTGCTATGACCAAGTTTAAAAGCAGCGTTGCCTGCTAACAAAAACGCCCACAGTTATGCTTGTTTTTTTAAGCGTAGCTGCGGGCGTGTTGTGCTGAAAGTCTGACTTAGAAACCAATCACTTTACGCTCGGCTTCCAGTAGGTTAGCACCCATTGTGGCTGGGTTTGCCGCAACGATGCCATCACGCAGATCTTCTGCAGCATGGCCTGTATTGGGTAGATAGAGGGCACATACAGAAGCGGTTGCACCTTTCTTTATGGCACCGTCTAATAGTTGCGCAGGGGTCACATTGTTAGGCTTAAGGGTTTCACCTTTAGCGCCTTTTAAAGCGATATCGCCTGCTTTATCGCAGAGTAAAATATCAACTTGAGCACCTTGTTCTTGCATTTGGTTGGCTAACACCATTGCCATGCCTTGCGTCATGGTGCTGGCAGACGCTAGGGTAACAGTGACCTGTTGCTTGTCCGCTGCGAGGCTGTAAGTGCTGACTGTGGCTAAAAATAGTGCAAAAAGGGTTTTTTTCATGGGTAATCTCCAGAGAATGAATCTGGATTTATTATACATAGAAGTATACTGAATAAGGCTGTCCAATTGTCGCAGGGAGAAAAGCACATCGGCCACGGGTTAGCAGTGGCCGATGTAAGTGCTGGTGATTACTCTTCAGATTCTTCAGGAGGGACAATCACATCGGTGTAGTTTTCCGGCTCGATCAGTGCACGGTGCAGGGCAATAATGGCTGCATCGTAATCGCTTTCTTGTACCGTAATCTGCATTTCCACCTGACGGATGGTTTGCTGTAAAGCTTGAACACTGATGCCGGCATCTGCCAAAGCAGTTGCTGTTTTCGCCAGAATACCTTTGACTTTCATATTAGAGCCAATGGCGGAAACAATAGAAACGTTATGCACCGTGACTTCGGCACTGGGGTAGTGCTCTTCAATCATGCGCGCGGCACGGTTGATAATTTTACGTGAGCCTGCGCAGTAGTAAGTAATACTGTTGGCATCGCGGGATTTATTTACCACATAGAGCTTGAGTTGACGCAGAATATTGGTGATCTCGCTGTCGTAGCGCATATCGCCGAGCATTTCTTGGTCAAATACCTCAATACCGAAGATGTCTTTACGCCCAGCAATAATCTCGACTCGCGGCTTAACACTGGCGTAGTCTTGACTGATTAAGGTGCCGGCATCTTCTGGCTCAAATGCGTTTTTAATGCGCAGTTCGATTCCAGCGCGGCGTAAGGTTTTACCGGCCCGTGGGTGAATGGCTTCCATACCTAAGTTTGAAAGCTGGTCCGCCACGTCGTAGTTGGTCATGCCGATGGTGACCACTTTATCTTCGCCAACCAAGTTTGGATCAGCGGTACTTAAGTGGAACTCTTTATGAATAATGGCTTCTTTAGCGCCGGTTGCCGCAGCAATCTGGGCAAAAGTAATCTCGGTATAACCGCGATCAAAGGAGTTCATTAAGCCTTCAGTACAATGGGTATAGCCTGGTGCAATCACCATTTCTTTACTGAAATCGATCCCTTTAAAGTGGTGCTCGATCATTTCTTTAAACGGCAAGGGCTCAGACGCTTCCCAGCCGGTAAGATCAACAAAGCGGGCATTGATACCTTTCAGTTTTAAAGCTAAAACGGTATTAAAGGCGCTGTGGGCTTCACCTAAAGAGGCGAGCATTTCGCGCACTTTCATCAGGTGTTCAGTCAGCTGGAAATGACCAAAATGACAGAGTTGATGCAAGCTGTGCATCACCTCGAAGCAATCATCCACACGGCTGTTAATAAACTGATTAGCTTGCTCTAAAGCATGGGTGCTGTCGGTGAAAATCTCGGCATTTTTTGCCAGCATCGCTTGGCGCACTGCTTCTAAAGGCTCTTGCCAAGCTTCTTCGCCGCTGGCTTCAGCAAAGCGCTGATAGACCCCAGCTTCGCCGGTTTTTTTGTGTTCTAACAGCTGGTTGGTCATGCCACTATAGGCAGAGACTACAAAAATACGTTGGTAAAGACCGTGCTTAGGGCGTTCGACTAAGAAAATATTTTCTAACAGGTCTTTGAAGCAGCTCATTGAAGTGCCGCCAATTTTTTCTACGGTATGCATGAATGTGCGTCCGTTATCAATAAGTTAATCAAGAGGGATGAGTCCAGCGCAGGATACGCAACTCATACAGTTGAGTGTCGCCACCAAGCGTGTAGGTGGCACGGACACTCGAAGTGTAATAAAACGGCGCTAGAATAACTATTGCGCCGTTTGGGTTTTCACGCTGAACAGACAAAATAAAATTACAGTGGGTAAACACCGTCTTTATCGTGTACTTCTTTACCGTGCAACGGTGGGTTAAACACGCAAGCCATTTTCATATCTTCGCTACCGCCACGCAGTAAGTGCTCGTCGTGCTTATCGAGAATATACAAAGTACCGGGTTCAATTTTGTAAACTTTACCGTCGGCCAGAGTTTCAATCTCGCCATTACCGCTCATGCAGTAGACTGATTCTAAGTGGTTTTTGTACCAGATATGAGTTTCAGTGTTGGCATAGATAGTGGTGATATGGAACGAGAAACCCATATTGTCTTCTTTTAACAACATGCGGGTGCTTTCCCAGTTCTCTGAAACCACACGGCGTTCACTGTTTTCTGCTTCTTTAAGGGTACGAACAATCATTGTTTAACTCCGTTCAGCGCTGCTTAGGATCAATCCAGTCAGCAGCGCTAGTAAATAAGGTTATTGAAACGCGTTTGTTTGGCTTACTTAGCTGATAAAACCGCAGCAAAAGCGTTATCTAAAATCGTCATGGCTTGATCGATTTGCTCATGGCTAATGGTCAGTGGGCATAAGCACTTCACAACTTCGCTGTGGGCACCACTGGTTTCAATCACTAAGCCATTTTCAAAAGCGTGGCCACAGACTTGCTCGGCAATCTCACCGTCTGGACAGCTGATGCCAATCATCATGCCGCGGCCTTTGAAAAATAGGCCGTGCTCGCTATGCCGTTGAGTGATTTGCTGCATACGCTCGGCAATAATTTCACCTTTCTTGCGTACAGTTTTGGCAAAGCTATCATCCTGCCAGAACTCTTCTAGGGCAGCGGCGGCAGTAACAAAGGCGTGGTTATTACCACGGAAGGTGCCGTTGTGCTCACCGGGTGTCCACTCATCCAACTTGCCGCGCATTAACAGCACCGCAAAGGGCAGGCCATAGCCACTGATGGATTTAGACAGAGTGATCATGTCAGGCTTAATACCCATTTTTTCAAAGCTGAAAAAGGTACCTGTGCGACCACAGCCGGCTTGGATATCATCGACAATCAACAGCATGTCGTGCTTGCGGCAGAGTCGTTCGATATTGCGCACCCAATCAGCAGACGCAGCGTTTAAACCGCCTTCACCTTGGACAATTTCCACAATCACTGCAGCAGGCTTATCAATGCCACTGCTTGGGTCAGAGAGCATTTTATCCATCATCTTGACGGTATCTACATCATCGCCAAAATAATTGTCGTAGGGCATGCGGGTGACATCGGATAAAGCAACCCCTGCTGCACCACGGTGGTGCTGGTTACCGGTTACGGCTAAAGCACCAATGGTTACGCCATGGAAACCGTTGGTAAAGCTGATGACGTTATTACGGCCTTTAACTTTACGGGCCAACTTGAGTGCAGCTTCAACTGCGTTGGTTCCGGTTGGGCCGGTAAACTGCACCAAGTAATCTTGCATATCACGTGGTGATAAAATCAGACGGTTAAAGGTGTTTAAAAATGTTTCTTTAGCGTCTGTGTACATATCCAAACCATGGGTTAAACCATCGCTTTCAATGTATTCAAGTAAAGCTTTCTTTAATATCGGGTGGTTGTGGCCATAGTTTAAAGTGCCGGCACCGGCTAAAAAATCAATGTAACGTTTACCATCTTTGGTAATCAGCTCTGCCCCCTGGGCTTGTTGGAACATAACCGGGAATGAGCGGCAATAACTTCTTACGCCAGATTCGTTTTTTTCGAAATTCTGTTCGAAGAGTTTCATGTCTAGTCCTGTAGTATTTTTTTATCAAAATTGGGAGATAAAGGTCCCGCACGGTACAGCTCTTCGTCTTCACTTTGCCCAGCAAAATG
>CAZEZR010000080.1:0-12126 GCA_964516465.1 uncultured Thiopseudomonas sp.
ATCGCCGATGGTAGTGTGGGGCTTCCCCATGTGAGAGTAGGTCACCGTCAAGCTTCAAATAAGAAAGGCCACCCTGTCTAGGGTGGCCTTTTTTTATTTGTGGTTCAGAAAGATTTACTGTTACCGTCGGCCGTCCCATGTGACAAACGCGTCGGGAACGTGTTTGGACAGGCTTTAGCCTGCCCGCAGGGTGAGCACCAAGGATGGTGCGAATCTGAGTCGGTCATCATCAAATATCCAAGCTTGAACAGTAAAACCCCAGATCAGCAATGGTCTGGGGTTTTTTTATGCCCGCAAGACAGTGAACCAGGGGAGTTAAGATAAACAAGAAGGTAGGCAGTGGGCTAACTGGCGTGGGTCTTTAGGGGCTGAACCGGCCAAGATAGTTGACGCTCTATAGCGAAGTCGCACTGGTTCAGCACAGAGCTATTGCTTAGGCTGTTTTACTCACTTAGGGAAGGGTGGATTTTGGCGAATTTAATAGTGGCAATGGCAAGGGGACTGCAAAGAAGCACAAGTGCTTAGAAATTAACCCCAGCTTTTATGACATCTAGTGACTTAAGAAAGTCAGATGCTGGGGCTTAATGCATTAGTGTAGGTTTGTAAGCGCTTATTTTTTATCTGGCTCAATAATTTCTTGGGCTGCACGGAATGCTTCACCTGCAGCGGGTACGCCTGCATACACTGCACAGTGAAGAATAGCTTCGCGGATTTCTTCGGCAGTACAACCATTATTAAGAGCACCCCGAACATGGCCTTTAAGCTCTTGTGGTGCTTTTAGCGCAGTCAGCGCAGCAATGGTAATAAGGCTGCGCTCTTTACGACTGAGCCCCTCACGTTCCCATACAGAGCCCCAGGCATGCTGGTTAATAAAATCCTGCAAAGGCTGGGTAAACTCAGTGGTATTGTTCATTGCCCGATCAACGAATGCATCACCCATTACTTCGCGGCGAACTAGGTTGGCTGGTACCTTGCTCATACTTTCTCCTTCCTGCCAGCTTTTTTCGTAGCTTCTAAGGCTGCTAAGCAGCGCTCTTCTGCTGTATCGAGTTCAAGCTGGGTTTGTTTAATATCTAAAATCTGCTGTTCTAATTGGCTGCGGCGTTCACTGATCATTTCCAGCATACTATTTAGCTGTTTTTGATTGCCTGCTTGTGGATCATATAATTCAATTAGAGTTTTGCATTCTGCTAATGAGAAACCTATGCGTTTGCCGCGTAAAATTAGTTTTAAGGCAACTTTGTCTTTTGGCTTGTAGACACGTTCTTGACCACGGCGAGTAGGGTGCAGCATGCCTTGCTCTTCATAGAAACGAATGGCACGTGTGGTGATATCCAACTCGCTGGCTAGTTCAGAAATACTATAAGTGGGTTGTATTGTGTCCATAGAATTACCTTTGGTAGCAAAAAGAAACGCGGAAATTAATTCCGCGTTAAATTAGGTATCAAAATCAACATAGCTTATATTACATGCTCAATTAGCTGATAACTTTACAGCCGGTTGCTTCTTGCAATTGCTCAAGGCTGACACCGTCTGCTAGTTCGACTAATTTCATACCTTCAGGTGTGACATCGAGCACACCTAAATCAGTAATAATACGATCAACCACACCAACACCTGTGAGTGGTAGATTGCAGGCTTCGAGGATTTTTTTATCGCCGCCACGGGCCGTGTGTTCCATTAAAATTACAACACGCTTAACACCTGCGACTAAGTCCATGGCGCCGCCCATGCCTTTAACCATTTTTCCCGGAATCATCCAGTTGGCTAAATCACCTTTTTCTGACACTTGCATAGCGCCAAGAATAGAGAGGTTAATATGGCCGCCACGAATCATGGCGAAACTGCTGGCACTGTCAAAATAACTACCGCCAGGCAGGGTGGTAATGGTTTGTTTACCTGCGTTGATAAGGTCTGGGTCAATGGTCTCTTCGGTCGGAAATGGGCCAATACCCAATAAACCGTTTTCACTTTGTAACCAAACATTCATGCCTTCTGGAATATAGTTAGCAACCAAGGTTGGCAAACCGATTCCTAAGTTTACGTAGAAGCCATCTTGCAGTTCTTGTGCGGCACGCTGTGCCATTTGTTCACGAGTCCAAGCCATGATCAGCTCCTTAAAGTGCGTTTTTCAATACGTTTTTCTGGGTTGGCGTTTATCACGATGCGCTGAACATAGACACCGGGTAAATGCACGTGCTCAGGATCAAATTCGCCAACTTCAACAATTTCTTCTACTTCGACAATACAGACTTTAGAGGCCATGGCTGCCAAAGGGTTAAAGTTACGCGCAGTCTTATTAAACATAAGGTTGCCTGACTTGTCGGCTTTCCAAGCTTTGACCAAACCAATATCCGCAACTAATGAGCGCTCCATCACATAGTGCTCACCATCAAACTCACGGGTTTCTTTGCCTTCTGCGATTAAAGTGCCGTAACCGGTTTTAGTGAAAAATGCTGGAATGCCGGCACCGCCTGCACGGAGTTTCTCGGCTAGGGTACCCTGTGGGGTGAACTCAAGCTCAAGCTCTCCCGCCAGATATTGGCGTTCAAACTCTTTGTTTTCACCAACGTACGAAGAAATCATTTTTTTGACTTGGCGAGTTTCTAAAAGCTTGCCTAAGCCAAAGCCATCAACGCCGGCATTATTACTGATAATAGTAAGATCTTTTTTGCCAGTGTCGCGTAAGGCATCAATTAGCGCCTCTGGGATACCACATAGACCAAAACCGCCCACGGCTAAGGTCATACCATCTTCGACAATTCCGTCGAGTGCTTCTGCGGCAGATGCATAAAGTTTATTCATTGTGACCTCATGTGATTAATTTGCAGAACAGTGCCATGCTCGGGCGACTCGGGAGCCAGTTTCGCGACCCAGTAAAGCACTGATTTTTAACCCTGCAGCTATGACCTTTTCTAGGCTAACACCTGTGTGAATACCGAGTCCATTCAGCATATAGAGCACATCTTCGGTAGCAACATTACCACTTGCTCCCCTAGCGTACGGGCAACCACCTAATCCAGCAACTGAGCTGTCAAAGACAGCGATGCCTTCGGCTAAGCTGGCGTAAATATTGGCTAAAGCTTGACCGTAAGTATCATGGAAATGTCCAGCGAGTTGGCTACGTGGGATATCTTTGCTCACTTCATTAAAGAGTGCTGCAGCTTTATGTGGGGTTCCTACACCAATGGTGTCGCCCAAGGATATTTCGTAGCAGCCCATGGTATAGAGTGCTTTGGCAACGGCACCAACTTGCTCAGGTGCGATGTCCCCCTCGTAAGGGCAGCCAAGTACGCAGGATACATAACCACGTACGGAAATACCATGTTGCTTAGCGGCGGCCATAATAGGTTCAAAGCGTTTTAAACTATCATTAATAGAGCAGTTAATATTTTTTTGTGAAAATGCCTCAGAGGCAGCAGCAAACACCGCCACTTCTTTTACCCCAGCTGCCACAGCTGCTTCAAACCCCTGCATATTTGGCGTTAGAGCAGCATAAGTAATTGAGTCTGAACGCTGAATTTGCTCAAACACCTCAGTGCTACCGGCCATTTGTGGCACCCATTTAGGTGAAACAAAGCTGCCGGCCTCAATATATGACAAGCCACTGTCACTGAGCGCATCGATCAGCGCGACTTTATCAGCCACGCTGATTGGTTGCTTTTCGTTTTGTAGACCGTCACGGGGGCCAACTTCAACTAAGCGTACTTGAGAAGGGAAGCTCATCACTCACCTCCATCCAGCTCAACCAGCACCATGCCATCGCTGACCATTTCACCTTCTACACAGAAGATATTTTGCACGGTACCCGCGTGCGGCGCGATAATGCTGTGCTCCATTTTCATTGCTTCTAACACCACTAAGGTTGCGCCTTGTTCAACGACTTGACCGGGAGTGACTAAAATCTGCACGATATTGCCGTTCATTGGTGCTGTTAAGCCACCTTGCTGCTGCGAACTTGCTGCAGCTTGAGCTATAAAGTCTACTTCAGTTACTGGGTGCAGCTCGCCTAGCCACTCAAGGTATAAGATATTATTAACGCGTAACGCAGGGTATCGTTGAGTGATATTGCTGTCTGCAACAATTAACTGATCATTAATCAGCTTGCTATGGGTTAAATCATCGCAGTTCACCACAACTTTTTGTTGTTGTTCACCGGTTTGTAAGTTCAGTGTATAGAGTGCTGGTTGTACGCTGCGCCATCCGGAAGCGACAGCCCATTGTGAGTTCGGATCATCTTTGCGAATACGACTCTCTTGCGACAGTACCCAAGCACGGCCGGCTAAACTCCAGAACTCTGTTGGTAATTCGCTTGGACTAATAAATAGATCTTGTTCATGACGTGGAATGAAGTCCGTGTCCAGTTTGGCAGCAGCAAAAGCAGGGTGGGCTAGGATGCGGCTTAGGAACGCTAAGTTAGTACGTACACCAGAGATATGCGTTTCGGCCAACATGGCTAATAAGCGTTGACGTGCTTCTTCGCGGTTCTCGCCCCAAGCGATCAGCTTACCAATCATTGGGTCATAGAAAGGTGAAATGCTATCGCCTTCTTCAATCCCCGTATCCACGCGGCGACCTGGGCCAGCAGCAGGCTCGCGGTATAGATTTAAAGTACCGGTAGAGGGTAAGAAATCGTTATCCGGATCTTCTGCATAGAGACGCACTTCAATGGCATGGCCATTTAATGGGACTTGGTCTTGGCTCAGCGGCAGCTTCTCACCGCGGGCAATACGAATTTGCCATGCGACTAGGTCTTCTCCGGTAATAAGCTCGGTGATTGGGTGCTCAACTTGCAAGCGTGTGTTCATTTCCATAAAGAAAAACTCACCACGAGCATCCAGGAGGAATTCAACCGTACCCGCGCCAACATAGCCAATGGCTTGTGCCGCTTTAACTGCCGCTTCACCCATGGTTTGACGTAATTCTGGACTAATGCCTGGTGCAGGGGCTTCTTCGACAACTTTCTGGTGGCGCCGTTGAATAGAGCAGTCACGTTCATTGAGATAAACACAGTTGCCATGCATATCAGCAAAGATCTGGATCTCAACGTGACGTGGCTTAAGTACGTATTTTTCCACCAGCATTTTGGGATCGCCAAACGCAGATTGGGATTCACGCTGTGCTGATTCTAGGGCGTCTTTCAGATCAGATTCTTTCTCGACCACCTTCATGCCTTTACCGCCACCGCCAGCGGTCGCTTTCAGCAGTACTGGGTAGCCAATGCGCTTAGAAGCAATGCGGAAAGTCTCGTAATCCTGCTCTTCACCGTGGAAACCAGGTACCAATGGTACGCCTGCTTCTTCCATTAAAAATTTAGCCGCTGATTTACTGCCCATGGCAACAATAGCGCTAGCTGGTGGGCCTAAAAAGATTAAACCGGCGTCTTCAATGGCTTGGGCAAAATCACTGTTTTCAGCTAAGAAGCCGTAACCTGGGTGAATGGCTTGGGCGCCAGTGGCTTTAGCCGCCTCAATGATTTTATCAATCAACAGATAACTTTCTGCGGGCCGTGCACCACCTAAGTTGTAGCGAATATCAGCCATACGGGCATGGCGCGCATTGCAGTCAACTTCACTGTGGACTGCCACTGTGGTTAAGCCTTGGTCTTTGGCTGTTTTAATAATACGGCAGGCAATTTCACCGCGGTTGGCAATTAATAGGGTATCAATATGACGGTTCATTAGCGTGTCTCCTGCCATGAAGGTGAGCGTTTTTCGAAGAAGGCGTTCAGACCTTCCTGCCCTTCAGGGCTGACGCGTAAAGCTGCAATGGTTTGTTCGGTTTTAGCGCGGGTCTGGGCATCAATTTTGCCTTCGGCCACTTCAATTAAAAGCGCTTTGCTGGCGGCCATGGCTTGCGGGCTGTTTAGGCGCAAGTTAGCCAGCCACTCTTCGGTCGCTGTATCTAAGGTGTCAGCAGGGTAGCTTTCGGCCAATAGACCGAGTTTTGCTGCGGTCTCACCGCTAAAACGTTCTGCAGTGAGTGCATAACGACGCGCTGCACGTTGACCTAAGGCTTTAACCACAAAAGGGCTGATCACTGCTGGTGCCAAACCAATGCGTACTTCAGATAAACAGATCACTGCATCATGGGCACCAATGGCCATATCGCAACAGGCGATTAAGCCCACTGCGCCACCAAAGGCGGCACCTTGCACCACAGCTAAGGTGGGTTGCGGTAGGTGATAGAGTTTGTGCATCAGTTCACCCAGCTCATGGGAGTCGGCTAAGTTGGCCGCATAATCCAATTGCGCAGAGGCCTTCATCCAGCCTAAATCAGCACCGGCGGAGAAGTGTTTACCACGACCGCGAAGTACAACAATACGAATGCTTTGATCGTTTTTAATTGCCTCGAAGGCATTAATTAATTCGCTAATCATTGCTGCATTAAAGGCGTTATTTTTTTCTGCACGGTTTAGCCAAAGCGTCGCAATGCCCAGCTCACCGCGTTCTAATTGTATTTCTTGATAAGACATGCTTGCTTTCCTTACATGCGGAACACGCCGAACTTGGTCGGCTCAATGGGTGCATTTAAAGCAGCTGACAGTGCTAAGCCAAGTACATCGCGGGTTTGTGCTGGATCAATGACCCCATCATCCCAGAGGCGAGCGCTAGAGTAGTATGGATGGCCTTGATGTTCGTACTGAGCCAAAATGGGCTCTTTAATGGCTGCTTCTTCTTCTGCGGAGAGACTGCCACCCGCACGCTCAACTTGTTCACGCTTCACTTGTGCTAATACGCCAGCAGCTTGTTCGCCACCCATAACGCCAATACGAGCGTTCGGCCACATCCATAAAAAACGCGGATCATAAGCACGGCCACACATACCGTAGTTACCAGCGCCGAAACTACCGCCCACTAGAACGGTTAATTTAGGTACTTGAGCACAGGCCACTGCAGTGACTAATTTAGCGCCATGTTTAGCAATACCACCTTCTTCGTACTTTTTACCCACCATAAAACCAGTGATGTTTTGTAAGAAAATCAGTGGAATGCCACGCTGGCAGGCCAACTCAATAAAGTGCGCACCTTTTTGTGCTGCTTCGGCAAATAAAATACCGTTATTACCGAGAATCGCGACTGGATAACCATGTAAATGAGCAAAGCCGCAGACCAAGGTGGTACCGAACAGTGCCTTAAACTCATCGAATTCACTGTTATCGACTATGCGGGCGATAATTTCACGCACATCAATGGGCTGTTTCGCATCCGCTGGAATTAAGCCGTAGAGCTCTTCTGGATCGTATAAAGGCGGTTGCACTGGACGAGTTTGCAGTTCGCCCTGTTTTTTCCAATTCAAGTTGGATATACAACGGCGGGCAATCGCTAAAGCATGGTTATCATCTTCAGCATAGTGGTCTGCGACACCGGAAATACGGCAATGGGTATCAGCGCCACCTAACTCTTCGGCAGTCACCACCTCACCCGTAGCCGCTTTAACTAAAGGTGGGCCGGCTAAGAAAATAGTCGCTTGCTCGCGCACCATAATGGTTTCATCCGACATGGCCGGTACATAGGCGCCGCCAGCGGTACAAGAACCCATCACCACGGCAATTTGCGGGATGCCTTGGGCACTCATATTGGCTTGGTTAAAAAAGATTCGGCCAAAGTGCTCACGGTCTGGAAAGACTTCATCTTGGTTGGGTAGGTTAGCGCCACCGGAATCAACCAAATAAATGCAGGGCAGACGGTTTTGTTGCGCAATGGTCTGCGCACGCAGGTGTTTCTTTACGGTGAGCGGATAATAAGTGCCACCTTTTACTGTGGCATCGTTGGCAATAATCATGCACTCGACACCTTCTACGCGACCAATCCCCGCCACTATACCTGCTGCTGCAATAGGGTCTTCGTAGACTTTATAGGCAGCCAGTGGCGAGACTTCTAGAAATGCTGAGCCCGTATCCAGCAGTGCGTTAATACGGTCGCGAGCCAGTAATTTACCCCGTGACTGGTGACGTTGCTGCGCCGCTTGACCACCGCCAAGGCTGGTGGTTTCGAGTAAGGCGCGCAGATCATCCACTTGTTCTTGCATGGCTTGTGCGTTGCTAGCAAACTCTGCTGAACGAGTATTTATTTTAGTATGTAAGGTGGCCATTGGCTGTTTCCTCTACTGTTATTGTTTTAGCTACCCTTAAAAGCGTTAAGTGCTTTTAAGGGGCGTATAGAGAAGAGTTATTTGGTTTCGCGGAATAACTCACGACCAATCAACATGCGACGAATTTCACTGGTCCCTGCGCCAATTTCATAGAGCTTGGCATCGCGCAGTAAACGACCGGTAGGGAACTCATTGATATAACCATTGCCGCCTAAGATTTGAATGGCTTCCAGTGCCATTTTGGTAGCCGTTTCAGCGGTATAAAGAATCACTCCAGCAGCATCTTTACGGGTTGTTTCACCGCGATCACAGGCATTCGCCACAGCATATAAGTAGGCGCGACTGGCGTTCATTTGTGAGTACATATCAGCGACCTTGCCTTGAATAAACTGGAACTCGCCAATGCTTTGACCAAACTGTTTACGGTCATGGATATAAGGTACTACGACATCCATACAGGCTTGCATAATGCCCACTGGGCCGCCGGCCAGCACTGCGCGCTCGTAATCTAGGCCACTCATCAGCACTTTAACGCCGCCATTGATTTCGCCTAAGACGTTTTCTGCCGGAACTTCCACATCATCAAAAAACAGCTCACAGGTGTTAGAGCCGCGCATGCCTAATTTGTCGAACTTAGAGCCACGGCTAAAGCCTTGATAGTCACGTTCCACAATAAACGCAGTGATACCGTGTGCGCCTTTGTCGATATCAGTTTTCGCGTAAATTACATAAGTATTGGCTTCTGGACCGTTAGTGATCCAGGTTTTACTGCCGTTGAGGACAAAGTGATCACCTTTACGCTCTGCACGTAAACGCATGGACACCACATCAGAACCGGCATTGGGCTCACTCATGGCCAAGGCACCCACATGCTCGCCAGAAATCAACTTAGGTAAGTACTGCTGTTTTTGTTCATGGGTACCGTTGCGGTTGATTTGGTTGACACATAAGTTGGAGTGCGCACCATACGAAAGTCCAACAGAGGCTGAGCCACGGCTGATTTCTTCAATGGCAATCACATGCTCTAAATAGCCCATACCAGCGCCACCGTACTCTTCAGGCACGGTGATACCTAGCAGACCCATGTCACCGAATTTGCGCCAGACATCTGCAGGGAAAAGATTGTCTTGGTCAATGGCTTCGGCGCGTGGTGCGATTTCGCTGGCAACAAAGCTGCGTACTTGATCGCGCAGCATGTCGGCAGTTTCACCAAGAGCAAAATTAAGGCTGGAATATGTCATGTCTAAGTACCTTTGAGTTTGTTTTGTCTGTGTTGTTTGAGATAAGCCGCCCCAGTAGTGCTACTAATTAGTGATTCTAGGGTGTTTACATCTGCTTCAATTGCGTTGTATGTTGTAGCCATCGATATGACCTTTACGTTAACGTAAACCAAGGATGGATTAGCTGTCAACAATAATCTTGAAATCAGGAAAGGAAACAGCAAGTCCAAATAAAGCAACCTCAAGAACAAACATAAAATATCGAGGGAATTTTACAATGAGTAACTCAAGCTACACCTGCGGTCCGCAGGATAAACCCCTATTGGCTATGACTATTGGCCAAGCCTTTGATCAAACAGTGGCTCGCTTTCCTGATCGAGAAGCACTGGTTGCGCGTGAGCAAGATGTACGCATGACATGGTCTGAGTTAGGTGTTTTAGTAAATAAATCGGCGCGTGCTTTACTGGCGTTGGATATTAAACCCGGTGATCGAGTGGGTATTTGGTCACCGAACTGCGTGCAGTGGCTGGTGACCCAGTTTGCCACAGCTAAAGTCGGCGCAATCCTTGTCAACATCAATCCTTCTTACCGCACCAATGAATTGGAATATGCACTTAAGCAGTCCGGTTGTGCGTGGTTAATCAGCGCGTCATCGTTTAAAAGCACCGATTATCACGCCATGATCAGTGACTTATTGCCAGAGCTGGCACCTGCTGAGCCGGGTAAACTTTATAGCCCCCGCTTACCTAAGTTGAAAGGAGTGGTGAGTTTAAGCGATCGCCCAGCGCCGGGTATGCTGACTTGGCAGAGTGTGTTGTCTGCTGCCCACTCGGTGAGTGAGGAGCAGTTGGCAGAAGTGAGCAGCACGCTGCAGTTTGATGATGCGATTAATATTCAGTACACCTCAGGCACCACAGGTTTCCCTAAAGGGGCAACTCTGAGTCATTACAATATTTTAAATAACGGTTATATGGTCGGTGAAAGCTTGGGTTTAACTGAGCATGATCGGATGGTTGTTCCGGTGCCGCTGTACCATTGCTTTGGCATGGTGATGGGTAACCTCGGTGCTTTGACCCACGGTAGTACGATTATTTATCCAAGTGCCGCCTTTGATCCGCTCGTTACTTTGCAGACTGTAGCCGAGGAAAAAGCCACCGTATTGTACGGTGTGCCAACCATGTTTATTGCCATGCTCGATACCGAAGAGCTGTCCAGTTTAGATCTAAGTAGCCTGCGCACCGGCATTATGGCGGGCTCTATTTGCCCGATTGAAGTTATGAAGCGAGTGATTAGTGATATGCACATGGACGAAGTGCAAATTGCTTACGGCATGACTGAGACCAGTCCTGTTTGCACCCAAACTGCTGCGGATGATGATCTTGAGCATCGCACCACCACGGTTGGACGTACTCAGCCCCATTTAGAAAATAAAATCGTCAACGAAGAAGGAAAAATTGTGCCACGGGGTGAAATTGGCGAACTGTGCACCCGGGGTTATAGCGTGATGCTCGGGTATTGGAAAAACCCAGAAGCCACCAAAGAAGCCATTGATAGTGCGCGCTGGATGCATACCGGCGACTTAGCGATTATGGACGATGAGGGCTATGTGAAAATTGTCGGCCGCAACAAAGATATGATTATTCGTGGCGGTGAAAATATTTATCCACGTGAAATCGAAGAGTTTCTTTATACCCATGAATGTGTGGCTGACGTTCAAGTTGTGGGCATACCCTGTGAAAAATACGGTGAAGAAATTGTTGCGTGGGTGCAGCTCCATCCAGGTGACAGTCTGACTGTTGATGAGTTGAAAGAGTACTGCAAGGGAAAAATAGCTCACTTTAAAGTGCCGCGTTTTATTAAGTTTGTCGATGAGTTCCCCATGACGGTGAGTGGCAAAGTGCAGAAGTTCATCATGCGCGATATCAGTGTTGAAGAGTTTTGCCCACAAGGCGCCTAACTTTTTGTAATCAATAATAATAAAGAGGTTGCACTATGGCCCAGTTGAGCCGCTTCCCTATTCCTGACTCAATCTTGGATTTACCGGAGGATTTACAGCAACGCATGCTGGAGGTGCAAGAAAAAGCTGGGTTTATTCCCAATGTTTTCTTAATGCTAGCGCATCGTCCTGCGGAGTTTAGAGCGTTTTTTGCCTATCACGATGCATTGATGGAGCGCGAGTCGCCAACCCTTTCAATAGTTGATCGAGAAATGATTGTGGTGGCCATGAGTGCCCAGCATGAGTGTTTATATTGCGTGGTGGCGCATGGTGCGTTATTGCGCATTTATGCTAAACAGCCGCACCTGTCGGATCAAATCGCGATTAACTTTCGCACTGCACCCATCACGGAAAAACAACAAGTGATGCTGGCCTACACCTATCACTTGGCGATTGAGTGCGGCGTGCTGACAGATGAGTGGGTGGCCAAGCTGCAAGCACAAGGTTTCAGTATGGATGATATTTGGGATATGGGGGCGATTGCTGCCTTTTTTGGGCTATCAAACCGCTTGGTGTCCATGGCTGGAACACCGCCCAATGATGAGTTTTATTTGCTGGGACGGATTCCTCGGTCAAAGTAACTTAATTGAGCTCAAAGCTCACATATAAGAAGTCGTTAATAACAACAAGAGAGACTCACTATGCAAAACACACTGAATAAGGCGTTTTTAATTAGCGGCTTGGCTGCTGCGATGGCCATGCCAAGCGTAACCTACGCGGCATTTGTTGAAGATGCTGAAGGCAGTTTAAGCTTACGTAATTTTTATATGAACCGTGACTACCGTGATACAGGTAAACCTGGAGGGTACCCACATG
>CAZEZR010000081.1:0-10290 GCA_964516465.1 uncultured Thiopseudomonas sp.
CATTCAAGCCTGTAATAAAGCCGGTAAATACATTGGTATTTGCGGCCAAGGCCCATCTGACCACCCAGATCTTGCGCGCTGGTTAATGGAGCAAGGGATTAACAGCGTTTCTCTCAATCCAGACTCAGTACTGGATACTTGGTTCTTCCTCGCGGAAGATAACTAAGCACTTCAGTCACCTGTGCGCCTGTTCAAGGCGTGCAGGTGATCTTTCTTCTGCCAAACAATTCCAGTAGCTCTCTTTGCACCATCCTTCTTTGGCTTTATGCCCTACTTTTGCCCATTTCTATCTCTCCTCCAGATTGCCAGCTGGTTATAAGAACTGATTTTTATATAACCATATAGCAAATAATTCCTTCTGCCTAAGCAAGCAGTGTGCGAGTATTGCTGCACAGATTTAGGAGTTCGCACGATGAAACATTTTTACGCCAGCTTGGCGTTTTTTTTATGCTTGATACTTGGCAACGCACAGGCAGCAACCTTGCAGCCGTTAGTGGAAGTGCAAGAGCTGTCGACTGCCCTCACCCGCAATACAGAGTTGCAGATTATTGATATTCGCAGCGCAGAAGACTATGCCAGCGGACATATACCTCATGCGCTTTCGGCACCGTACGGTAAATGGCGCGGTCCAGCGAACAACCCAGGTCAGCTGAGCGATGATGCTTATTTTCAGCAACTGCTGCGCGAGCTTGGTTTAACCAATAATCAGCCTGTGGTGGTTTATTCCAGTGGTGCTGATGAAACTGACTTCGGTGCCGCTGCACGGGTTTATTGGACCTTAAAGTACTTAGGCTTAACCGATTTAAGTGTACTCAACGGTGGTTTTTTACACTGGCAAGCAGCCGAGCAAGCGGTTGCCACTGAAACAACCCCAGTGCAAAGCAGCCAATTGACGGTGCAAAGGAATCCTAAATTAGTTATTTTTAAAGACGAATTGCTGGATAAAATCACGCACCAAGAAACCACCTACCAGTTGCTCGATGCTCGCCCGCCAATTTTTTACCAAGGCCAAGTAAAAGCCCCCACTGCCAGCACTGGTAGCACCATTGCTGGTGCACAAAACACACCTTTTGGGCAATGGTTTAACCAAGATGACACCCGCATTCGTCCTGTTGCAGAGATTAAACAGCTGGTGCGCAGCCAAGGCTTAGACCAAGCCCAAGAAACTGTATCTTTTTGCAATACTGGGCACTGGGCGGCAACTAATTGGTTTGTTCTTTCAGAGTTGGCCGGTGTGGAAAATGTGCGCCTCTACCCTGCCTCACTGGCCGAGTGGACTCAGAGCAAAGCCAACTTACCCATGGAAAATACTCCCAGTCGTTTCGAGCAAATAAAAACTAAATTTTCACAGTTGGTGAATCAATAACATGAATAATCGTTTGGCCTTAACCATAGTTTTTGCAATATTTGCTGCGTTTTTATTTTGGTTTGTGTCAATTCGGCAAACTCTGCTGTTTATTGTCGGCATTGGCCTCGGTGCGGTTTTAGCTGGGGCACGCTTTGGCTTTACCACTGGTTGGCGTCATTTAATTGAGCAACGCGATGCCAGTGGGGTCTTTGCCCAATTGTTCTTACTTGCCATTGCTGCAGCTTTATCTATGCCGCTATTGGCCAGTTTTCCCACAGAACTGAGCGCCGCTTTGGGGCCGCCGAGCATTAGTCTGCTGGTTGGTGCTTTAGTGTTTGGCGGCGCCATGCAAATTGCTGATGGCTGTGGCTCAGGTACGTTGTATAAAGCGGGCTTAGGGATTCCCTTAAATATGGCAATTTTGCCAATCTTTGCCTTGGGCAGCTTTTTAGGCTCAGTGCATCTTGGTTGGTGGTTGGAACTGGGTCATGTGCAGCCAGTGGGCTTAGTTGAGGAAGTGGGCTTAAGCGGTGCTTTAGGCCTGACTTACTTAGGTTTAATTGTGCTGGGTTTAGCAGCTTGGTGGTGGTCAAAAACCAGCCCTATTTCACGCAGTCTACTGAATAAAAACTTGCTGCTGGGTGCAGTGCTTATCGCTGTATTAGCTGTACTGATTCTAGTAATTGCTGGGCAGCCTTGGGGTGTGGTGTATGGCTTTGGTCTATGGGCCGCAAAAATTGCTCAGGCCGGCCATGTATTCGACCCTGCGCTCAATGCATTTTGGAGTCAGCCGGTTAACGCAACTGCTTTAGAGCAGTCGGTATTTTTAGACCTCACCTCCATTACCAATATTGGTATTTTGGCCGGTGCTTTATGGATTTTCTCGCGCAATAAAACCGGTGAAGCGAAAAAATTGACCACTCAGCAATGGCTGGTGGGTATTATTGCCGGCTTCTTATTAGGCTATAGTTCGCGTTTAGCCTTTGGTTGTAACGTGGGCGCTATGGTGAGTGGGATTTCTACCGGCAGTATTCATGGCTGGATTTGGGTGGTCATGGCCTTCTTAGGCTCATTGGTCGGTGTGCGTATTCGTCGTTTTTATGGATACTAATATGAATAATTTACGCATTGTGGTGTTTTGGACATTGCTGGCAGGGTTCTTTGTTTGGGATTGGCACAGCTCAGAGCCAGTCAACTTACGCTTAGAGGCGCCGATTATTGCCATAGGTTCAGGCCAGGCACCTTCTGGCGGGCATTGCGCCACCTTTTAAGTGATCGAACAGGGCGACCTGCCGCCCTGTCGCCATCCTCGACGGACTCTGTACAAGAGCGCCATGGCGCAGATTGTCGGTCTAGCACCTACTCTAATCCTGCTGGACAGCCCCGCAGAGCAGCAAACAGCCTAGTGTTTTCACGCTATATTTTTAGCCAGCGGCAAGCGCAGCATGGCCGGCTCGGGCTGGGCGCTTAAACGTCTAAGCGCATACCCGCTGATACCTGCTTGCTATTCACTGGCGGCAAAAGATAGCCATCTTGATACACAGAAATAAACAACTCAGGCTCTGCAGCATCTGCCGACTGGATTGTTAGATGAATGCGCTGACCTTGCATTTTTGCGTCTAGCAGTTGCGCAGGCTGATCATTGATCCACGCTTGACCACTGAGCTTCTGAAACTTCTGCTCTAATGCCACTTTATACACGCTGCCATCACGGGTCAGCCACTCCCAAGTCCCTTGCACTGGTGCAGGAACATACCATTTATAGAGGTATACGCCGCCAAATGCGCGTTTGGCATCAGGCTCCCAGGTGCCCATGCTAAATGCATGAGTGATAATTCGTGTGCCTGGTTTAAGCTCGCTTAAAATGCGTTTTTTTAACTGCACATTCAGTGACGGCAATAAGTACAGGGTCACGACAGTGGCATCACTAAAATCCACTGTCAGTAAGTCATCTTGAATAAATTTTACCCGGTGCTGCACGCTGACCGTTTCAGCTAAGGCATTGGCTTCAGCAATACGCCGCGGGTCCATATCAACCCCTATCGCATACGCTGCGCGCTCCATAGCAGCAGCAACCACTATACGGCCGTCGCCACAGCCTAGGTCGTACAATATATCCTTATCAGTCACATCCGCCATTCTTAGCATGGCTTCGACAGTGAGTTCATCGGTTGGCACAAAGATGACATCCAGCTCAGCATCCACTTTGGTAAATCCCTCTTCAAACGATAAGTCAGTAAACAATCAGAGCACCTAATAAGTTAAAAATAAAGTCCATGATCCAGCACTTAGTTAACACCGCAGCACTAAGTGTACTGGCGCTTGAATTTTGCCGCGTGTTCTGCCAAATAACGCATGTCTAGGCGCTATTGTACACCTAGAGTGGCGTCTGCTGCAGAAATTGCTGAGCTCATAAGGATAGCAGCTGATGAATTAATCAGCCTATTTATGCTCGAGCTGTGCTGATAAAACTATCTGAAAAGGTATACTATATCTTTCTTAAAGTCTGCACTTTGCAGTTTTGGCTGGTGCAGTCATGCACTACGGGGTTTTAAATGAAATACATTGGATGGTTAAGTAAAAATTTAAGTTTGAGCATTCCGTTATTTTTATTGCTGGGCTTAGTGGCAGGGCTCACCCTGCCAACAGATAACCTCAGCATTTTGATTGCACCACTGACCATATTAATGGTGTATCCAATGATGGTTGGGATTAAACCAAAGCAATTGTTAGCCCCTGGCGGTAATACCGTACAACTTTGGGCGCTGGCTCTTAACTTCTTGTTTATCCCTTTTGTGGCCTTTGCCTTAGGTCGAGTGTTTTTCGCCGAGCAACCGGAATTGGCATTAGGTTTGTTGCTGGCGGCATTGCTGCCTACCAGCGGCATGACCATTTCTTGGACAGGCTTCGCCAAGGGAAATCTGCCAGCGGCGATTAAAATAACCATTATTGGTTTATTTCTGGGCTCGGTGCTGACGCCTTTTTATGTGCAGTTTTTAATGGGCTCAAAGATTCCAATGGAGTTACTTATGGTGTTTAAGCAGATTTTACTCTTTATCGCAGTGCCCTTGGTTGCCGGCCAAATAACCCGAACATTGCTGGTACGCAAGCATGGCGTGGAGGGTTTCCAGAAAAAATATGCCCCTAAATTTCCACCCTTTTCTAGTTTAGGGGTGTTGGGCATTGTTTTTGTGGCAATGGCACTTAAAGGCCCAAGCTTACTGGAGTCACCGAGTTTGATTGTACGCTTATTTATCCCACTGCTGCTGCTGTACGCGGTGAACTATATAGTGAGCACTATTGTGGCAAAAAAACGCTTAAACCGTGGTGATGGCATTGCTTTGGTGTATGGCACCGTAATGCGCAACCTGTCCATTGCTTTAGCTTTATCCATGACTGCCTTTGGTGAAGCCGGTGCGCAAGCAGCACTGTTGATTGCTTTGGCCTACATTATTCAAGTGCAGTCGGCTGCCTGGTATGTAAAGTTTTCTGAGAAACTGTTTCCAATGGAGCAGCAAAAATAAGCGTCTAGGGGTTTATTTATAGACAGTAAAAAGCGCTCCTTTGGAGCGCTTTTTAGTTTAAGACGGGTGCTGTCTTAATTGGGCTGAACAACTGCTACCTTAAGCGCTGAAAAGCGCTCCAACACTGCACTGGCCGTCGCTCAGCAAACCCTTAGAAAGAGTCACCTGGAATACGCACCCAGCCTTCCATCAACACACGGGCGCTGCGGCTCATAATGGCTTTTTTAACCTGCCACTGACCGTTCTCTTGCGCTGCTTCAGCACCAACCCGCAAAGTCCCTGACGGATGACCGAAGTTAACCGCTTGACGGTCTTCACCACCGGCTGCCAAGTTGACTAAAGTGCCAGGAATGGCTGCGGCAGTGCCAATGGCCACCGCTGCAGTACCCATCATCGCATGGTGCAACTGCCCCATGGATAAAGCACGCACCAGCACATCAATATCAGCCGCTTTAATCTCTTTACCACTGGACGACACATAGTCCGCCGGCGCCGCAACAAAAGCCACTTTCGGCGTATGCTGGCGGGCAGCAGCCTCGGCAACATCGCTAATCAAGCCCATTTTCACCGCACCGTGAGCACGGATCAGCTCAAACTTGGCTAACGCCTCTTGATCACTGTTGATCGCTGACTGCAATTCGGTGCCGGTGTAGCCAATATCTGCGGCATTGACAAAGATGGTTGGAATGCCCGCATTGATTAGCGTTGCCTTCAGCGTGCCAACACCCGGCACCTCCAGATCATCCACCACATTGCCCGTTGGAAACATCGCTGCATCATCGCCGTCGCCATCCGCTGGATCCAAGAACTCGATCTGTACTTCAGCGGCTGGGAAAGTCACACCATCCAACTCAAAGTCACCGGTTTCCTGTACTTCACCATTGGTGATTGGCACATGGGCAATAATGGTTTTTTCAATATTGACCTGCCAGATACGTACGGTGCAAATACCATTTTCTGGGATTTTATCCGCAGCAACTAAGCCATTAGAGATGGCGAAAGAACCCACCGCAGCCGTTAAGTTACCGCAGTTACCACTCCAATCAACAAAGGGCTTATCAATGGATACCTGACCAAATAAGTAGTCTACATCGTGATCAACACGACTACTTTTCGCCAGCAATACCGTTTTACTGGTACTGGAAGTTGCACCACCCATACCATCGGTTTGTTTACCATAAGGGTCTGGGCTACCAATCACTCTTAACAATAAGTTGTCACGTGCTGCGCCAGGTTGTTGTGCAGCCGCTGGTAAATCATCAATACGAAAAAATACACCTTTACTGGTGCCACCACGCATATAGGTTGCGGGGATTTTAATTTGTGGGACCTGACTCATTGTGGAATCTCCCTAGGATCACGGTAAGTAATGCTGTAGGCGCTAATACACGCCCTGCAGAAAACAAGAACCCGCTAAACAAGCTGCACTCGCTTAGCGGGTTTAATGCTGCGCTACGGCAAGTTACGCAGTAGCACTTTCAGCGGCGAGGAACTCTTGAGCAAAGCGCTGTAAAACACCGCCTGCCTCATAGACCACCTGCTCTGCCGCGGTATCAATGCGACTGAGCATTGGTACACGGACGATTTCACCGTTACGACGGGTGATAATCAGCGTCATGGTGTTACCAGGCTCAAGCTCACCTTCTACATCGTAGGTTTCAGTACCATCTAAACCGAGGGTTTCACGGGTTGTACCTTCAGTAAATTGCAGCGGCAGAACACCCATACCAATCAAGTTGGTACGGTGAATACGCTCAAAGCCTTCAGCAGCAATCACTTCAACACCGGCTAGGCGTACACCTTTAGCCGCCCAGTCACGGGATGAACCCTGACCATAGTCAGCGCCGGCGACAATGATCAACGGCTGCTTGCGCTCCATATAGGTTTCAATGGCTTCCCACATGCGGGTCACTTTGCCTTCTGGCTCAATGCGCGCTAAGGAGCCTTGACGCACTTCACCTTGCTCATCTAAGACCATTTCGTTAAACAGTTTTGGGTTCGCAAAAGTGGCACGTTGTGCAGTTAAGTGGTCACCACGGTGAGTGGCGTAGGAGTTAAAGTCTTCTTCAGGCAGACCCATCTTGTGCAGATACTCACCAGCGGCACTGTCCATCATAATAGCGTTGGACGGTGATAAGTGATCCGTGGTGATATTGTCACCTAGAATCGCTAACGGACGCATACCTTTCATGGTGCGCTCACCGGCCAAAGCACCTTCCCAGTAAGGCGGGCGACGAATATAGGTACTCATCGGACGCCAGTCATACAGCGGGCTCGGTGACTGGGTGATCGAACCCAGATCAAACATTGGAATGTAAACCTGGTTGAACTGAGAAGGCTTCACGCTAGCAGCAACAATCTCGTCAATCTCTGCATCGGTTGGCCACAGATCTTTCAGAGTAATTGGATTACCGTCTTTATCGTAACCCAAGGCATCTTTTTCGATATCGAAACGGATGGTGCCGGCAATCGCATAGGCCACAACCAAGGGTGGTGAGGCTAAGAATGCTTGCTTGGCATAGGGATGGATACGACCATCAAAGTTACGGTTACCAGACAATACCGCAGTGGCGTACAGATCACGGTCAATGATTTCTTGCTGAATCACTGGATCCAATGCACCGCTCATACCGTTACAGGTGGTGCATGCAAAGCCAACGATACCAAAGCCCAGCTGCTCCAACTCTTCGAGCAGATTGGCGTCTTTCAGATACAATTCTGCAACTTTTGAACCCGGGGCAAACGAGGTTTTCACCCAAGGCTTACGCTCTAGGCCAAGCTCGTTGGCTTTACGCGCAACCAGTGCCGCTGCTACTACGTTACGTGGGTTACTGGTATTGGTACAGCTGGTGATCGCAGCAATAATCACTGCACCATCAGGCATTAAACCTTCTTCTTTTTCCCACGCGCTGGCAATGCCTTTCGCAGCTAGGTCGCTGGTGGCAACAAGCGCATGAGGGTTGGAAGGACCCGCCATATTGCGGCCTACTTTAGAAATATCAAAAGTTAGCACACGCTCGTATTCAACATCTTTTAAGTCATCAGCCCACAAGCCAGTTACTTTGGCGTAGTTTTCCACCAGTTTTACTTGCTCTGGTTCACGACCAGTCAAGGTTAAGTATTCAGTGGTTTGTCCATCAATATAGAACATACCGGCAGTGGCGCCGTACTCTGGGGTCATATTGGAAATAGTGGCACGGTCACCAATGGATAAGCTCGCCGCACCATCACCAAAGAACTCTAAGTAGGCACCCACCACACGCTCTTTACGTAAGAACGCGGTTAACTCAAGAACAATATCTGTTGCAGTAATGCCAGGCTGGCGTTCACCGACCAGCTCAACACCAACAATATCAGGTAAGCGCATCATGGATGGCAGGCCCAACATCACAGTTTCCGCTTCCAGACCACCTACACCAATGGCCAACACACCTAACGCATCCACATGGGGAGTATGACTGTCAGTACCAACACAGGTGTCGGGGAAGGCGATACCGTCACGCACCTGAATCACTGGAGACATTTTCTCCAAGTTGATCTGGTGCATGATGCCGTTACCGGCAGGAATTACATCAACGTTTTTAAACGCAGTTTTGGTCCACTCAATAAAGTGAAAACGGTCTTCGTTACGGCGATCTTCAATTTCGCGGTTTTTCTCAAAGGCGTCAGGATCATAACCACCGCACTCAACAGACAATGAGTGGTCAACAATTAACTGAGTAGGAACCACTGGGTTCACTTTGGACGGATCACCGCCCTGCTCAGCAATGGCGTCACGCAAGCCGGCCAAGTCAACCAAGGCTGTTTGCCCAAGAATATCGTGGCACACCACACGGGCCGGATACCAAGGGAAGTCTAAATCTCTTTTGCGATAAATCAGCTGCTTAAGCGAATCCGTTAGCTCACTGGGCTCGCAGCGGCGCACTAAGTTCTCGGCTAATACGCGTGATGTGTAAGGTAGCTTGGCATAAGCGCCCGGTTCAATGGCATCAACTGCTTCGCGCACATCATAATAGTCGAGCGCTGTGCCTGGCAGCTTTTTACGGAATTCGGTATTCATAACGTTTTAAAATCTCTCAGATAAAACATGGAGAGCGCACTTGGCTAAACCGCAACAACCAGCGCTGCTTGCACAGCGCTGGTTGTTGGATCAGCTTTAAGCACTCAAACTTTTAGCGTTGCTCAATCGGCAACACCGCACGCTCATCCTCACCAATGTACTCAGCACTTGGGCGAATAATGCGGTTATTAGCGCGCTGCTCAAAAATATGCGCAGCCCAACCAGTCACCCGTGAGCATACAAAAATCGGTGTGAACAGTTCTGTTGGAATGCCCATAAAGCGGTAAGCAGACGCGTGGAAGAAGTCAGCATTGGGGAATAGACGCTTCTCTTCCCACATAAAGGTTTCAATTGCTTCTGAAACTGGGTAAATAACAGTATCACCCACTTCATCAGCCAGCTTCTTCGAGTAGCCTTTAATCACTTCGTTACGTGGATCTGAATCACGGTAGATCGCATGCCCAAAGCCCATAATTAAGTCTTTGCGTGCAATCATATTGCGCATTTCATCAATTGCTTCTTCTGGCGAACTGAAACGCTCAATCAACTCCATCGCTGCTTCGTTAGCACCACCATGCAATGGTCCACGCAGTGAACCGATGGCACCAGTAATGCATGAGTACAGGTCAGACAAGGTTGAAGCACAAACACGACCGGTAAAGGTTGACGCGTTAAACTCATGCTCTGCATAGAGAATCAGTGACACGTTCATTACTTCACTGTGCAGCGCATTAGGTGACTTACCATGCAGTAAAGCCAAGAAGTGACTGGCAATATCTGGCTCATCGGTCATGCAGTCAATGCGCTTACCGTTTTTACTGAAGTGGTACCAGTAGAGCAAAATAGCTGGGAAAGCAGCCAGCAAGCGATCAACCACATCCAATTGTTGCTCAAAGCTCAATTCCGGCTCTAAAGTACCCAGTACTGAAGTACCTACGCGCATCACATCCATTGGGTGTGCGTCAGCAGGAATACGCTCTAAAACTTCTTTCAAAGCCTGCGGCAAGTCACGCATACTGTGCAAACGCTTGAGGTAAGCATCCAGCTCAGCTTGATTAGGCAGATTGCCGTAAAGCAGCAGGTAGGCCACTTCTTCAAAGTGCTTACAGTTCTTAGCTAGGTCGCGAACATCGTAACCACGGTAAGTTAGGCCAGCGCCTTCTTTACCTACAGTACAAAGCGCGGTTTCCCCTGCAATCTGGCCACGCAGACCAGCGCCGCTAAGTACTTTTTTCTTTGCTTCAGTCATCAGGTATCCCTCATACTTTCTTATTTGGTCATCACTGGATGATGATTTGTTTTAGATTAGCTTTTTTTCTGAGCAAACAAAGCATCTAAGCTCTGCTCAAAAGCGTGGT
>CAZEZR010000082.1:0-8964 GCA_964516465.1 uncultured Thiopseudomonas sp.
TCCAAGCAAAGACTTTTTCCCATTATCTGTGCATTACCAAGAAAAAACCTATGCCGCAGGTAAAATTCCAGGTGGTTTCTTCAAGCGTGAAGCACGTCCATCTGAAAAAGAAACCCTGACTTCACGCCTGATCGACCGTCCGATCCGTCCACTGTTCCCAGAAGGTTTTAGCAACGAAGTACAGGTTATTTGTACAGTTGTCTCCACCAGCAAGAAAACTGATCCAGACATGGCGGCGATGATTGGTACCTCAGCTGCATTGGCAATCTCAGGTATTCCATTTAACGGCCCAATTGGTTGTGCCCGGGTTGGTTTCCACCCTGAAACAGGTTACTTGATCAACCCAACCTATGAGCAGCAAGAAGCATCCTGTTTAGACATGGTGGTTGCGGGTACCAAAGACGCAGTGTTGATGGTTGAGTCAGAAGCAGACGAACTGACTGAAGACCAAATGCTTGGCGCGGTATTGTTTGCTCACGAAGAATTCCAAGTGGTCGTTAAGGCTATTACTGAGTTGGCTGCTGAAGTTGGCAAGCCACGCTGGGATTGGCAGCCAAAAGCTGAAAACACTGAATTGTTAAACGCAGTGCGTGATCAGTTTGGTGCTGGTATTGCAGAAGCTTATGGCATCATTATTAAACAAGACCGTTATGCGCGTCTCGGTGAAATCCGTGAGCAAGCGGTTGCGGCATTAGCCAGCGACGTTGAAGGTGAAGGTCCTACAGCCGCAGAAGTTAAAGATGCTTTCGGCGTAATCGAATACCGCACAGTGCGTGAAAACATTGTGAACGGTAAGCCACGTATTGATGGCCGTGATGCGCAAACTGTACGTCCATTGGCTATTGAAGTGGGCGTATTGGATAAAGTGCATGGCTCGTCCTTGTTCACCCGTGGTGAAACCCAAGCCTTGGTTGCAACAACGTTGGGTACCGCACGTGATGCACAGTTCCTCGATACCCTTGAAGGCGAAAAACGCGATCCGTTTATGCTGCACTACAATTTCCCACCTTACTCTGTAGGTGAGTGCGGTCGTATGGGCGCAACCGGTCGTCGTGAAATCGGCCACGGTCGTTTAGCCCGCCGCAGTATTGCTGCGATGTTACCTAACCCAGATGATTTTCCTTACACCATTCGTGTTGTCTCTGAGATCACTGAATCCAACGGTTCAAGCTCAATGGCGTCTGTGTGTGGTGCTTCTTTAGCATTGATGGACGCTGGCGTACCGATGAAAGCACCGGTTGCTGGTATCGCGATGGGTATGGTTAAAGAAGGCGATAAATTCGCAGTTCTGACCGATATCTTGGGTGATGAAGACCACCTTGGTGATATGGACTTTAAAGTAGCAGGGACTGCCAATGGTGTGACCGCGCTGCAAATGGACATTAAAATCGAAGGTGTCACTGAAGAAATCATGGAGCTGGCATTAAATCAAGCTCACACTGCGCGTATCACCATTCTTGAGCAAATGAATCAAGTCTTAGCAGTGTCACGCTCTGAATTGTCAGACAATGCGCCGACCATGATTGCGCTGAAAATCGATTCAGACAAAATCCGTGATGTCATCGGTAAAGGTGGTGCAACCATTCGTGCGATTTGCGAAGAAACGGATGCGTCCATTGATATTGAAGATGATGGTTCCATTAAAATCTTTGGCGCCACCAAAGAAGCAGCAGAAGCAGCCCGTGCGCGGGTAGAGGAAATCACCGCTGAAGCTGAAATCGGTAAAATCTACACCGGTAAAGTTGAGCGCATTGTTGACTTTGGTGCGTTCGTTAACATCCTGCCAGGTAAAGATGGCTTAGTGCACATCTCCATGCTCAGCGATGAGCGGGTTGAGAAGGTGACTGATATCCTAACTGAAGGCGAGATGGTTGACGTGCTGGTACTGGACGTGGACAACCGTGGCCGGATCAAGCTGTCGATTAAGGACGTTGCTAAGGCTAAAGCTGAGCAAGCAGAACAAGCGTAAGTTTGTTGGGTTGAGAAAAGCCGCCGAGTGCGGCTTTTTTTATGCCTAAATAATTTCAATTGTGACTGCTGTGAGAGCTTTTAAACAGCGCATTGCAGAGCAGAGTGCAATGTTGATTGATAGCTTAGACTGGTTTTTGTTTATTTAAGGCTTACTTTGCAGGGCAGATGCTGTGCAAGAGTACCCAGTGCCTGCATTAACAAGGTAAACTGCGTTTTTTATTTTATAACGGAGCTAAGCAACTGCGCAGCACTCATCCTGGGTGATCTGTGTTGCCCTGCATGGCTACAGCAGAAGGACGTATTTTTATGGGTGTCTCAACACCAACATTGGTGACCTTTGCGGTCTATATCGCGCTGATGCTGGGCATTGGTTTATGGGCATGGCGCTCAACTAAGAACTTTTCTGATTATATTTAGGTGGTCGCAGCTTAGGCAGCTTTGTTACCGCAATGTCCGCTGGTGCTTCAGATATGAGCGGCTGGTTATTGATGGGCTTACCTGGGGCGATTTTTGTTGCTGGTTTATCGGAGAGCTGGATTGCCATTGGTTTGGTCACCGGTGCTTGGATCAACTGGTTGTTTGTGGCTGGCCGCTTACGGGTGCACACTGAATACAACAATAATGCGTTAACCCTGCCGGATTATTTTACCCACCGCTTTGAAGACAGCAGCCGTATTTTACGGATTATTTCTGCGGCAATTATTTTAGTGTTTTTTACTCTGTACTGCGCTTCTGGGGTGGTGGCTGCGGCGCGTTTATTTGAAAGCACTTTTGGCTTGTCTTATGGCGTAGCTTTGTGGGTCGGTGCAGCAGCCACGGTGCTCTATGTGTTTATTGGTGGTTTCCTGGCCGTGAGCTGGACCGATACAGTACAAGCAACTTTGATGATTTTTGCTCTATTGATTACCCCGGTTTTTGTTATCTTGGCTTTGGGTGATATAGGGGCAGCGTTGGAAACTATTGAGCAAGTCAAACCCACTGCATTCAATATGTTCCATGGCTTGTCCTTTATGGCGATTGTTTCGTTATTGGGTTGGGGTTTAGGCTATTTTGGTCAGCCGCATATTTTGGTGCGCTTTATGGCGGCAAAGTCCTCCGCGGCGATGCCCAATGCGCGCCGCATCAGTATTGCTTGGATGATTTTGACCTTAGGCGGTGCAGTAGCGGTGGGTTTCTTTGGTATTGCCTATTTTGCTCAGCATCCAGAACTCGCCGCAGCGGTTGATGGCAATAGCGAGCGAGTGTTTATGGAGCTGGCGAAGTTGCTATTTAATCCGTGGGTTGCCGGAGTGATTTTAGCAGGGGTGTTAGCAGCGGTCATGAGTACCTTAAGCTGCCAGCTCTTGGTCAGCTCCAGTGCTATCACGGAAGATTTCTATAAAGGTTTTTTACGCAAAAACGCTTCGCAACAAGAGTTGGTTTGGGTCGGCCGGATGATGGTATTACTGATTGCTCTGTTGGCTATTTATTTGGCCTCGGATCAAAACAGTAAGGTGTTAGATTTAGTCTCCTATGCTTGGGCCGGCTTTGGCGCTGCTTTTGGTCCTGTGGTATTGCTCTCGGTCACTTGGCGCGGTATGACCCGTAATGGTGCTTTAGCGGGCATGCTAGTGGGAGCGGTCACAGTGGTGCTGTGGAAGGAGTACAGCGGGATTGATTTGTATGAGATTATTCCAGGTTTTGTTTTTGCTAGCGTGGCTATTTATCTGGTAAGTATTCTCGGTAAAGGGCCCAGTGAAGGGATGACAACACGCTTTGCTAAGGCCAATCAAACCTTCCAAAATGAAAAACGCTGACAGCTCGACAAGGTGAGTGGGTAAGGCTTGCTCTAACTGCCTTGCGCTGAAACAGATAGAGGTGGGCTCATGGCAGCACTGTTAGAGTGGTTGGTTCCAGCTGATGTGTCGATTTGGGCGATGCTGGCCTTAATAGCCACAGCTTGCTTTACTTCCGCCATGACTGCTGCATTGGGTATTGGTGGCGGGGTATTGCTACTAGCCATTATGAGCATGCTGCTCCCAGTTGCGGCGATTATTCCATTGCATGGGCTGGTGCAACTGGGTTCCAACGCCAATCGGGCGATGTTTACTGCAGCGCACATCAACTGGAAGGTGGTGGCTTGGTTTGCCCCGGGTGTTGTGTTCGGAGCTATATTAGCCAGCTTGTTGTTGGTTGAGTTGCCACCAGCGTTTTTGCAACTCAGCATTGCCAGTTTTATTTTGCTGTTGTGCTGGGGGCCAGCTATTCCTGCAGTAGCCACAGGAGCGTTGGGCACTTTTGTTGCTGCGTTGCTGACCACCTTTATCAGTCACTTTGTCGGCGCAAGCGGGCCTTTGGTGGCGGCGTTTATTAAGCGCCAGCAACAAGATCAGCGTCAGGCAACGGTGGCGACCTTTGCTGCAACTATGACGCTACAACACGCACCAAAAACATTAGTGTACACTGCTGCAGGTTTTGTCTTTTATGAATGGTTGGGCTTAGCGCTGCTGATGATTTTAGCAGGGGTGGTTGGTACTAAGTTAGGTTTGGGCGTGCTGGAAAAAACCTCTGACCAGCGTTTTGGCAAAATCTTTAATTGGCTCTTAACCTTATTAGCGCTGCGTTTGATCTGGCAAGCTTTAAGCTAGCGCTGTGCGCTGAGGCATTGGAGCGGCTGGCTGGGAAAAGTTAGCGCCTAGTATTAAGTGTTTAATGTTTGACTGTTGTGCCTCCGCTGCTGGGCTTATGAAGAGCGCAGTGGGATAGGTTGGAATAGTTTGATCTGTATTCAATTGTTTAGCAGGGAGTCTTATGACTGAGCTTCAGTTTTTTTCTTTAGCGGCGGCACTGGTTAGTTTAGTAACCTTAGCCTATGTGGTGGTCAGCGGCTGGCTGGTGTTGAAACTATTTGCTCAACAACCGGACCGGTATATTGCCAAACCCTTTGTCAGTATGTTGCAAGTGGCACTGATCTCCGGCGTAGTCTTTATGCTGGCCTCGGTACCCAGTATTGTTGCCCGAGTGGTTAACATTGAGGTGTTACCCTTTATCATGCCCTATGCTGCGGTGTTGTTTGCCGTGAGTTTTGTGAGTTTTATCTTAAAGCTTGAATCAAAACGCGGCGGTGGCTACCAGGCTGCAGTGGCTGCAAGTCTTGCTGCGGTAATTGTTGTGGCGCTGATTGTGGTGCAGTGGTTGACCGATATGGTGTTAATCAGCTTTGTCTAAGCTGCAGAAAGGTTGTGCTAGGGTGGTGCGCCACCTTAAACAGCAGGCAATAAAAAACCCGCTTGGAAGCGGGTTTTAAATTCAGCGAGCAGTGTAGCGCTTGCTGTTATAAAGATGGTGCCCAGAAGAAGACTCGAACTTCCACGCCCTTGCGGGCACTAGCACCTGAAGCTAGCGTGTCTACCAATTCCACCACCTGGGCATTGAAAGCCATGCATCTGCATAGTTTCCGTGGTACAACGTCAATTACATTGCGTTGTGGTCGCGAACTATACGGCCGATAAAAGATCTTGTAAACCCCTATTGGGTAAAAAATCTGTTAAATTAGACAGGTAATTCGGTGCAGTGAACAATTATTCACTTCACTCTCTATTTTTAAAAAGTAAGGTAATTTAATTTGATAGCCGATTGGCAATCCCTCGATCCAGAGGCCGCTCGAGAAGCGGAGAAGTACGACAACCCCATCCCCAGTCGAGAGCTGATTTTACAGCATCTGGCAGAGCGTGGCGCTCCAGCTAAGCGCGAGCAACTCGCGATGGAATTCAATTTAAGCTCTGAAGAAGACCAGGAGGCGTTGCGCCGTCGTTTACGAGCGATGGAACGTGATGCGCAAGTGGTCTATACCCGCCGTGGTGCTTATGCGCCAGTGGATAAGCTGGACCTTGTGGTGGGTCGTGTCAGTGGCCACCGGGATGGTTTTGGTTTTTTAATTCCTGATGACGGTGGCGATGATTTATTTTTAAGTCCCACCCAGATGCGCTTAGTCTTTGATGGTGACCGTGTGTTAGCCCGAGTGGCAGGCACGGATAAGCGTGGTCGCCGTGAAGGTGCTATTGCTGAAGTAGTGGTGCGGGCCCATGAAACCATTGTCGGTCGTTACAATGAAGAGAACGGCATTGGCTTTGTACTACCCGACAATAAAAAAATGCAGCAAGAAGTGCTGATCAGTCCTGGCCGCGCCGGTGGCGCACAGGTTGGGCAATTGGTTGAGGTGGCGATTACCCACTGGCCAACCCCGCGTTTTCAGGCGCAAGGCAATATTGTTGAAGTGTTGGGCGACTATATGGCGCCCGGTATGGAGATTGAGGTTGCACTGCGTAACTATGATATTCCCCATGTGTGGCCTGATGATGTGGTTAAAGAGGCCAAGCGCTTTAAAGCTGAAGTCGAAGAAAAGGACAAAGAACGGCGAGTTGATCTGCGCGACTTACCCTTTGTCACCATTGATGGTGCTGATGCCCGCGACTTTGATGATGCGGTGTATTGTGAGCCGCGCACAGGGGGTGCTGATGACTTAGTGTCCGGCGGCTGGCGTCTGTATGTGGCCATTGCCGATGTCTCGCATTATGTGAAGGTTGACTCAGCGTTGGACGCTGAAGCCATGTTGCGCGGTAACTCAGTGTATTTCCCTGAGCGGGTGATTCCGATGCTGCCAGAAGAGCTTTCCAATGGCTTATGTTCACTTAATCCAGATGTCGATCGCTTAGCCATGGTCTGTGAAATCGCCTTAGCCCGTAATGGCAAGATGATTGATTATCAGTTTTATGAGGCGGTGATTCAGTCCCATGCGCGCTTAACCTATGATGTGGTCAGTGCGATGCTTGAGCGTCCGCGCAGTGCTGAAGGTAAAGAAGCGCTGGCTGAGTATGCTGCAGTTGCACCCCATGTGAAGAATTTATACGCGGTCTACAAAGCGTTACAAAAGCAACGCCATAATCGTGGTGCCATTGATTTTGAAACCCGTGAAACCCGTATTGTGTTTGGTGAGGATCGCAAAATTGCTGAGATCTTACCCACCGAGCGTAATGATGCGCACAAGCTGATTGAAGAATGCATGCTATGTGCTAACGTGGCCATGGCCAACTTTTTAGACGATCATGACTTACCGGGTCTTTACCGGGTGCACGATGGCCCACCGGCAGAGAAATTGGAAAAGCTGCGTGGTTTTTTAACTGAGTTAGGCCTCACCCTTAACCGCGGCAAAGGTGATCCAACCCCTAAAGACTATTTAGCGTTATTGGAAGCTGTCCGCGAGCGCCCTGACTTCCAGTTGATCCAGACGGTGATGTTGCGCTCCTTAAGCCAGGCGGTGTATAGCCCAGACAATAATGGCCACTTTGGCTTGAACTACGAGGCTTATACCCACTTTACCTCACCCATTCGTCGTTATGCCGACTTGCTCAATCACCGTGCTATACGTAGCGTTATCCGTTCACGGAGAAAAACCGAGCATGTGCAGCGCATTGGCGCGCGCAGTATGCCCAAAGCGCGGATTTATCCCTATGAGCTGCCGCAATTAGAAGAGATTGGTGTTGAAGTCTCGATGACTGAGCGCCGCGCTGATGAAGCCACCCGCGATGTGGTGACCTGGCTGAAATGCGAGTTTATGCTGGATCGGGTTGGCGAGAGTTTTGAAGGGGTGATTACCTCGGTAACAGGCTTTGGCTTGTTTGTTGAACTGATTGATATTTACGTGGAGGGCTTGGTGCACGTCACTGCCTTGCCAGGTGATTACTATCAGTTTGATGCAGTGCATCACCGTTTAAGTGGTGAACGCAGTGGTCGTAGCTTCCGTTTAGGTGACACAATTGAAGTGATTGTGGCGCGAGTTGATTTAGATGAGCGCAAAATTGACTTTGAAATGAATCCAGCTGATGTGGATGTGGGGAAACGCCCATCATCGAAGGGTAAAACTGCGCGAAATGCTGCTAAAAAAGCTGCAGCAGAGCCACAAGAAACAGCTAAAGGCAAAGATGCAGCCTCAGCGACAAAAGGCAAAGCGAAAAGTAAAGTGCGCAAGCGTAAAGCAGTGAGTAAGTCGACCAAGGCGGGCCACTATGAGTGATTTGGAAAATGTCTACGGTGTACATGCCGTGGAGGCGTTACTGCGTCATCACTCTAAGCGGGTTAAACAGCTGATTTTAGCGGATGGGCGCAGTGAGCCTCGGATGCAAGTGCTGCGCGAATTAGCCGAAGCAGCGCGGATTCAAGTCAGTACGCTCAGCCGTCGCGAGATGGATGAGCAGATCGAAGGTGTGCACCAAGGTGTTTTAGCCAAAGTCAGCCCCAGTCAAATCTGGGGTGAGCAAATGCTTGATGAGCTTTTGGACCGTTTAGCAGAGCCACCTTTATTGTTGGTGCTGGATGGGGTCACTGATCCGCATAACCTGGGTGCGTGCCTGCGTACCGCCGATGCGGCGGGGGTGCATGCAGTGATTATTCCTAAAGATAAGTCAGCCACCTTAAATGCCACAGTGCGTAAAGTGGCCTGTGGTGCGGCGGAAGTGGTGCCGTTGATTGCTGTGACCAACTTGGTGCGCTCATTACAAAAGCTGCAGCAAAAAGGCTTGTGGGTGGTCGGTACTGCCGGTGAGGCAGAGCAAACCCTGTACCAGCAAGATATGACCGGTCCATTGATTCTAGTGATGGGTGCTGAGGGGGCAGGTATGCGCCGCCTCACCCGTGAAACCTGTGATTTCTTGGTGCGTTTGCCCATGCAGGGCAGCGTCAGCAGTTTGAATGTGTCAGTGGCAACTGGGGTGTGCTTATTTGAGGCACAACGTCAGCGTTTGCTGGCCAAATAAGTCAAACCCCATGGGTTTAATCGGCTATTTGTTCGGCTGGCCTTGCTTAGCTGGGCGTGCTTCTTTAGAATACCGCCCTTGCATTGCGCGTACTGCTGTTGCAGAACGGCGTTGCAAAAATCTTATCCACTCCTTGTCTGACCGCAGAGTGCGGCAGGCTACAACCCGTAAGGAGCATCTATGCGTCATTACGAAATAGTGT
>CAZEZR010000082.1:8974-10146 GCA_964516465.1 uncultured Thiopseudomonas sp.
CAGCAGCAAAGCTTTAGCAGAACTGGAAGACAGTTTCCGCTATAACGATGCGGTGCTACGCAACTTGATCATCCGTCGCGATGCAGCGGTTACTGAACAGTCTGAGATGTTGAAGGCTGAAGAGAACCGTAGTGAGCGTCGTGAGCGTCGTGAGCGTCCTGAAACTGCCGAAACCACCGAGCAAGAAGAAGACGGTGATGACGACAGTAAAAAAGATGTTGATGAGTAATCCTAGAGCTAATTGAGGAGCCACTGTCATGGCACGTTTTTTCCGCCGTCGCAAGTTTTGCCGTTTCACCGCTGAAGATGTAGTTGAAATCGATTACAAAGATTTAAACACATTGAAAGCTTATGTATCAGAAACTGGCAAGATTGTACCAAGCCGTATTACTGGCACTAAAGCTAGATATCAGCGCCAATTGTCAACTGCTATCAAACGCGCACGCTTTTTAGCTCTGCTGCCCTACACCGATAGTCACAGCAATTGATTTTTAGCCGTACTCTGAATTGGATAGATTAGTGCATGCGTATACTCGCTGAATTTATTATGCGTGGGCGTATGCAAGCCATCCTAGTGATGGCTTTAGCAATGGCTGTGCCAATGATGTTTTGGCTCGGCGCTGCTGCAGCAAGCTTAATTGTTTTAAGGCGTGGTTTAAGTGATGCGCTGAGCGTTATTATTTGGGCTTTTTTACCCGCTGTCGTCTGGGCCTATTTTGATGATCCACGTCCCCTATTAGGGTTGCTTGGAGCATTAGTACTGGCACATGTGTTGCGCGTAAGTATGTCTTGGGCAAAAACCTTGCTGGCAAGTCTGGTACTTGGAGTTGCTTTTGCATGGGGGCTGGGCATTGCATTTGCTCAACCTTTAGCTGAGTTAGCTGCAGAGCTAAACGCTTTAATGCCAAGCGTACTGCCAGACCTGTACCAGCAGTTGTCTGCTGAACAGCAAGAGCAATTGGGCGGCTTGATTGTGCCGGTATTAACCGGTCTGATGGCTGCAGTGTTGCAAATACTCTGTGTGCTCAGTGTGCTTCTTGCCCGTTACTGGCAAGCAGCTTTATATAATCCAGGTGGATTTGCGTTAGAGTTTCAACGCTTGCGTCTGCCTGCGGTGATAGTGTTCCCCCTAGTGTTTGGTATGTTGTTTGCGCCAAGCCTCGGGATACAGG
>CAZEZR010000083.1:0-10145 GCA_964516465.1 uncultured Thiopseudomonas sp.
GCAGGGCGGTGAAAATGTCTCTTTAGGTATTGGTGACGATTGCGCGTTACTGCAGATCCCTGCAGGGCACAGCTGCGCAGTGTCGACCGATACACTAGTCAGTGGTATTCATTTTCCTGAGCAGGCGCCAGCATTGTTACTGGGTCAACGCGCTTTAGCGGTGGCAGTCAGTGATCTTGCAGCCATGGGCGCCACGCCAATTGGTTTTACTCTGGCGATTACTTTGCCACAACTTGATACTGCCTGGCTGCAGGCCTTTAGTGAAGGCTTGAGCACCATGGCGCAGCGTTGTGGAATTACTTTGGTTGGTGGTGATACCACCCGCGGTCCTTTAGCGATGACCGTTACTGCGCTGGGAGCAGTGCCCCAGCAGCAGGCGCTGTTGCGTTCTGGCGCACAAATCGGTGATCTGCTGTGTGTCAGTGGACCCTTAGGGGCGGCGGCCGCTGCGGTGCCTTTAGTATTAGGTGAGCTGGATGAGCAGTCCATTGCCGCCTCAACTCGGCAGCAATTACTGGCGGCCTATTGGGCGCCGCAACCCCAACTCGCGCTGGGGCAGTATCTGTTGGGTAAAGCTCATGCGGCTTTGGATATTTCCGATGGTTTGTTGGCGGACTGCGGGCATATTGCTAAAGCCTCTAACCTTTGTTTACAGATTCAACAAAGCCAGGTACCGGTGGCTGCCGCAGCGCGTCAATTGCTCGGTGACACTGCTGCGTTGCAGTGTGCGCTCAGTGGCGGCGATGAGTATCAATTGGCTTTTACGCTGGCGCCGGATAAGTTAGCCGCTGTACAGCACAGATTTGCAGCGGTGCAGGTTATCGGCAAAGTCTGTGCGGGCAGCGGAGTACAGTTGCTCGATCCAGCAGGGCAGCTTGTTGCCCATAGTTACAGTGGTTACCAGCATTTTAATTAAGGACACTATGACCCATGCGCGCACCTAAAGTCTGGAGCAATATATGGCATTTTTTGGCCTTTGGTTTTGGTACCGGTCTGGCTAAAAAAGCCCCTGGGACTTGGGGCACACTGGCCGGTTTAGCCGTGATGCCGCTGCTGTATTGGTTGCCATTACCGCTGGCTTTACTCTGGATTGTCTTGGCCAGTGTTTTTGGAGTTTGGTTGTGTGGACGCGTGGCTGAAGATTTAGGCGTGCCTGACCATGGTGGCATTGTTTGGGATGAGATGGTGGGCATTTGGCTGACCCTGATTTTGCTGCCCAATAGTCTGTTGTGGTGGGTCTTAGGCTTTGTTCTCTTTCGCATCTTGGATATTGTTAAACCTTGGCCAATCTCATGGCTTGATCGTCGAGTGGCAGGTGGTTTGGGGATTATGCTGGACGATATGCTAGCGGGTGTTATTGCCGGATTACTGTTGTTAGCGCTAAATACTTTTCTTTAATCAGTGGCCTTTAGTCAAGTTGGCGCTGAGTCGTTTGGCAGTAGCTCATGACTCGGCAGTTTTGCTAATGGATTAGATAGGCTACTATCAATGTTTATATTTTAATCAACGGTCAGCCTGTATGTATTGTCCTTTCTGTGGTGCTAATGATACTAAGGTCATCGACTCACGCTTAGTGACCAATGGCGATCAAGTGCGTCGTCGCCGTGAGTGCTTGCTCTGTGAGGAGCGGTTTACGACCTTTGAAACGGCTGAGCTGATTTTGCCGCGCTTAATTAAGCAAGACGGCAGTCGCCAGCCATTTGATGAAGATAAACTGCGTGCGGGCATGCTGCGCGCCTTGGAAAAACGCCCGGTTAGCCTTGAGCGGCTGGAAGAAGCAGTGGCACGGATCAAGCGTAAGCTGCGCGCCGCCGGTGAGCGTGAAGTGCAGTCATTGGTGGTCGGTGAGTTGGTAATGAATGAACTGAAAAAGCTCGACGAAGTGGCTTATATTCGCTTTGCTTCGGTGTATCGCCGCTTTCAAGACCTCAATGAGTTCCGTAAAGAAATTGATCTGATGGCCAGCAGCGCAGCAGATTCTGATAATCCGGCGGACGAATGAACGATCAAGCCTATATGGCGCAGGCGCTGCGTCTGGCTGAGCAAGGGCTCTATAGCACCCATCCTAACCCACGGGTTGGTTGTGTCATAGTTGCGGGTCAGCAGGTGGTGGGTGAAGGTTGGCATAAGCGTGCCGGTGAGCCCCATGCTGAGGTGCATGCCTTGCGTCAAGCGGGCGAGCGCGCTCAAGGCGCAACCGCGTATGTCACTTTAGAGCCGTGCAGCCATTATGGTTTGACTCCGCCCTGCGCGGAAGCCTTGGTGCAAGCGGGGGTCCAGCGGGTGGTGATTGCCATGCAAGATCCTAACCCACAAGTGGCGGGCCGTGGCATTGCCCTTTTACGTGAGCAAGGCATTCAAGTTGAGCTGCTGGGTGGTGAATTACACGCTGCAGCGCGCCGGCTGAACTGTGGTTTTGTCAAGCGGATGGAGCACGGTGTACCTTTTGTGCGTTTAAAACTGGCCATGAGTTTGGATGGCCGTACCGCCATGGCCAGCGGTGAAAGCCAGTGGATTACCGGTCCTGCGGCCCGTGCCGATGTACAAAGTTTACGCGCCCGTTCCAGTGCCATTATCACCGGTGCTGAAACTGTTATAACCGATAATGCACGTTTAACCGTACGTGCCGCGGAATTGCCTTTAACTCCAGAGTTGCGCGATTTGGCGTTATCGCGCCCACCGCTGCGCATTGTGATTGATGGGCGTTTGCGTGTACCCACGGATCTGGCTTTTTTTACTGCTGGCCCGGTACTGGTAGCCACCTACCAAAAACCGCCCGCCGATACTGCAAACATTGAATATATCCAAGTGCCTGAGCTGAATGGGCATATTGATTTGCAGGCGTTACTGCGTGAGTTAGCCAAGCGCGGCATTAATGAGTTGATGGTGGAAGCGGGGCCGCAATTGGCCGGCGCTTTTGTCCAAGCCGGCTTAGTGGATGAGCTGTATATCTATATGGCCGCCATGCTGTTGGGTTCAAGCGCGCAACCATTAATGCGTTTACCCATTGACCTGATGGCGGATGCAGTGCATTTGCAGATTACTGAGATGCGCGCCTTAGAGAATGACTGGCGCATCATTGCTCAACCGGTCAAGACTGATGCTTAAGCGGGCTTAGATAAGCGATCGCTGGCAATAATAGTGCTGAGTTCGGCAAATAGCTCGTCTGCTTCTTCTACTGAGCAGTCTTCACCGTAGCGTTTGCGTAAGCCAAAGTCGCTGAGAGTAATATGCACCTTTGCTTGCACATTGTGGCGCTCTAAACAGGCTTTAACACAATGCAAATGACAGCCGTCGATCGCCAGAATAGGTCGATCTGACTGGGCTTTTCTAACCAATGATTTTACATCACCACCAACTCCTGCGATGCAGGACATTTCAGCCAGGCCAGCGCGGTCAATGCGGACTGCCAAGGTATTGGCCAGCTGGGCCACATTGGAGCAGCCAGAGCAGGAATAAATTAATGGTGTTGCTGTGGAAGACATAGTTAACCTCTATTGGCTAGGGGTGAAGAGGCAGTTTTACATCGAATAAAAAATGCGCCTTGATAGCTATCAAGACGCATAAAGGCCAGTATTGTTAAATACTGTTTCAAAAAAGTAGCACTATAAATCAAACAATAGGCAACACATTACACCGGCAAGCGCTGGGTCTAAAAAGCTTTGCGCCATTGCAGGATAAAAGTGTTATTTGCAGTATTGCGTAACTCGATTTTTTTGGGCTTGATGCGAGTCAATTGAGGCAAAAGAAATTTTACAAGAATTACACGGGGTGTTGATTCAGGTTGTGCGCTGCTGTGTAAAACGTCTGCGGGCACGGCTAGAGCTGCGCTCAAGCACGCTGGTTTGACAGTGTATTCACCTCAAAGAGCAGCGGTTAAAGGAGCTGCACTGTCAAACCATGCTGCCAAATTCAGCTTGCAAGGCTGCGCGCACACAATAGAGCACACCTTCTTCAATCTGTGGGGTGAACTGCTCAGCAATGCTGGCCACGCTGGGTAAGTCACCATCGCCTTGTAAAAATGCATCTTGAATAGTGCCGAGCAGATCCTCGGGTAAGTCCAGCGCCTGTTCAAGGCTCAATAAGTTTCCAGCAATGGCTTGGGCCATTAGGCTGTAAACATTTTTCAGACTGCATTGCATCTGCTGACCAATTTGCTCTGGAGTCATGCCACTGCGGGCTAAAGTCACCAGTTCGTGGCGTAAGTCTTGACTGCTGGGTGCGGGCTGGGCAGCAGCGCTGTCTGCTTGATTGAGGACAGTTAAAAAAGCCTCGCCGTAACGTTCCAGTTTACGCGCGCCAACACCGCTGATTTTCGCCATATCAGCCAGATCCTCAGGTGCCTCACGGAGCATTTCCAGCAAGGTTGAGTCGGGGAAAATAACATACGGCGGGACGCTGTGTTGCTCTGCCAGTTGACGGCGCAAGGTCCGCAATGCTTCCCACATTTCACGCTCATGGCTGCGAACCAATTGGCTGGCTTGACTGGAGCTGCGTGCAGGGCGAGTTTGCGGGGCCAGGTCACGGCGTAAAAACAATGTGGTTTCGCCACGCAGTAACGGGCGGCAACTTTCTGACAGGCGCAGGCCGCCAAAGCCTTCCACATCCACATCAATCAGACTGCGCGCCACCAACTGCCGAAACAATGAGCGCCATTGATGTTCATTGAGCGCTTTGCCAATGCCAAAGACGCTCAGGTGTTGATGGCCCAAGGCACGCACCCGGTCATTTTCGCGGCCCAGTAAAATATCGGTTAAGTAACCGACACCGTAGCGTTGCCCGGAGCGGTGAATTGCAGAAAGCGCTTGGCGGGCTGCTTCAGTGGCATCCCAGGTTTCAATGGTATCAATGCAGTTATCACAGTGGCCACAAGGTTGCGCCAGCTCTTCATCAAAGTAGGCCAATAGTGCTTGGCGACGGCAACGGGTTTCTTCGCATAAGGCCAGCATGGCCTCCAGCTTATGTTGCTCCACGCGCTTATGCCGCTCATCACCTTCAGAGTTATTGAGCATTTGCTTAAGCATCAGCACATCTTGTAAGCCATACACCATCCAAGCATCCGCGGGTAAACCGTCACGGCCCGCTCGACCGGTTTCTTGGTAGTAAGCTTCTAAAGATTTAGGTAGATCTAGATGGGCGACAAAACGCACATTGGACTTATCAATGCCCATACCAAAAGCAATGGTGGCCACCATAATCAAGCCTTCTTCATTGAGAAAGCGTTTTTGGTGGAAGGCGCGTAAGTCACTTTCCAACCCCGCATGATAGGGCAGGGCCGGATAGCCATTGTTGCTGAGAAATTCGGCAGTGGATTCAACACTTTTACGCGACAAGCAATAAACAATCCCAGCGTCGCCTTTACGTTGAGCTAAAAAGCCCAATAACTGCTTGCGCGGATTATCTTTAGGGGTGATGCGGTAAAAAATATTGGGTCGATCAAAGCTGGATAGAAAGCACTCAGCCTGTTGTAGATGCAAGCGCTGGATGATTTCTTGCCGGGTGCGTTGGTCAGCGGTAGCAGTTAAGGCAATGCGCGGTACATTAGGAAACAGCTCAGCCAATTGCCCCAGTTTTAGATACTCAGGACGAAAATCATGACCCCATTGCGAAACACAGTGTGCTTCGTCAATAGCAAATAAACTGATGGGCAAGCGCTGTAAAAATGCCAGCATTCGGGGCTGCACTAAACGCTCAGGGGCCAGATACAGCAGTTTTATTTCATGGCGGCGTAAGCGGTCAGCAATATCACGCTGTTCCTCGCTGCTCAGTGAAGAGTTGAGTGCGGCAGCTGGAATACCCAGCTCTTCAAGGCTGGCCACCTGATCTTGCATTAGCGCAATAAGCGGCGACACCACCACGGTCAAACCGTCCAGTAATAATGCCGGGAGTTGATAGCATAACGACTTGCCGCCACCAGTGGGCATCAATACCAGCGCATCATCCCCTGCACAGATACGGGTAATAATTTCCGACTGCTGACCGCGAAATGCATCATAGCCAAAAACACTTTTTAGCGTTTGTAACGCCTGATCCTGCATGCCATTCTCCAAATCAAGCTGCGCATTATACGCGTAATTCAGTATATAACTGAATCTTTAGCTGTACAGGCGGTGTAACATGCAGCCAATCCCTAGCTGTTATGGCTGGGCTGGACTACAATCGGTTCTCAATTCATTTTTTATGGTAATCACGCATGTCCCTCGCTGAGCAACAAAACCGACTGCAAGCTTTCCTCGATGCTGACGAACTGCATGACGAGGCGCTTGATTATATGGCCGCCCATGGCTATTTGACTGCACTATCTATTTGCCCTGAGGTTGTGCCTGAGGATGAATGGATTGATGCCTTGTTTGCTGAGCCACCGCATTATGCTGATGAGGAGCAAGCGGCAGATATAAGAGCAGGATTGTTACAGCTTAAAGCACAGATTGAACGGGACTTGGCCAGCGATGATGATATGGAGCTGCCCTGCGCTTTGGATTTAGGCGCCGAGCCCGATGATTCTGATTTGCGCGGCTGGTGTGTGGGCTTTATGGAAGGCATTTTCTTACGTGAAGATGTTTGGTTTGAAGATGCTGAGGAAGAAGTCAGCGAATTGTTATTACCGCTGATGGTTGCTTCAGGCTTATTTGATGAGCAGCCGGACTTTGCTGAAATTGCTCAAGACCATGATTTGGTCGCCAGCATGGTTGAGCAGATTCCAGAAGTGCTCACCGCGCTATTTCTATTGTGCCAAGCACCGGATGAAAAGCCGGTATTGCTTAAACCACGCCGTTAACTAAAGCGCAGTGGGTGAGTTACGTCAGCAACTGGTGCGTAATTGTATACTGCGTTATGTGTTGTTTTTTTGTGGTTGCCTAAGTGTTGCTTTGGGTGTGATTGGCATCTTTTTGCCGGTGCTGCCGACCACACCTTTTCTGCTGTTAGCTGCGGCCTGTTTTGCCCGTAGCTCCAAACGTTTTTATCGCTGGTTGGTGCTGCACCCTAAGCTAGGGCCTTGGGTTAAAGGTTACTTGGATGGTGAAGGCCTGCCAGTGAAAGGCAAAATCTGGGCGTTAGTACTGATGTGGGCCAGTATCAGCTTCTCGCTGTGGATTGTGCCGTTGTGGTGGGCGCGTATGGCGATGTTAATCACTGCAGTGTGTGTGACAATCTATATTCTTAAGCAGAAAACCCGAGAGCTGTAATTGCGTCAACTGGAAGGTGGGGTTGCTTAAGGCACGGCAATGCCGCATGCGTTGAGCATATCGCACAGACGAATCAGCGGTAAACCCACTAAGCTGGTGGCGTCAGAACCTGTGGTTGCTTGAAATAAACTCACGCCTAAGCCTTCAGACTTAAAACTGCCAGCGCAATCAAAAGGTTGCTCTTGGGCAATATAGCGGGAAATCTGTGCATCGCTTAAACGGCGAAAATGCACCGTAAAAGGCACAGAGTCGACCTGTTCACTGGGTCCTTGCCGTGCTTGACGGGTATCAAGCAGCGCCACTGCGGTTAAAAAGGTCAGGCTGCGGCCGCTGGCTGCACGCAACTGTTTAAAAGCACCTTGCGCATGCAGTGGTTTACCAATGATCTGCTGATCAAGCAGCGCCACTTGGTCGGAGCCGATAATAATATGTTCAGGGTAAGCTGCAGCTAAGGCATTGGCTTTGCTTAAAGCTAAACGCTGCACCAAAGCTTGCGCTGTTTCATTAGGCAGTGGTGTTTCATCAATCTCTGGGCTGTGCCAAGTAAAGGGCAACTGTAAACGGCTGAGCAGTTCGCGGCGATAGCTTGAGCTGGAAGCGAGTAAAAGCGCTGGGGTAGAGCAGGGCATGTGATACTCCGTAAGATGAAGATAATTGGCTGTAACTCGATGAGGACGCTGCCGAGCGTCGCAGGATCGGTTATACTCTATCGATTATTGTAACGACCGCCTTGCAACAGTTTATAACTTACTTAGCGTTAAATATCACTGGCGCGCTGTTGCTGTACCCATGTTGAGGACTTTGTATGTTTGAAAATCTCTCCGATCGCCTTGCGCAGACGCTACGCCATGTCACCGGTAAAGCGCGCCTGAGCGAAGACAATATCAAAGACACCCTACGTGAAGTGCGCATGGCGCTACTTGAGGCTGATGTGGCCTTGCCGGTGGTGAAAGATTTTGTTGACGCCGTGCGTGACCGTGCGGTGGGTGTGGAAGTATCTCGGAGCCTATCGCCGGGTCAGGCCTTTATTAAAATCGTGCAGGCCGAACTGGAAAGCCTAATGGGTGAGGCCAACGAAGACTTGGTGCTCACGACCACGCCGCCTGCGGTTATTTTAATGGCCGGTTTGCAGGGTGCGGGTAAAACCACCACTGCAGCCAAGCTGGCGCGCTTCTTAAAAGAGCGTAAAAAGAAAACCGTGATGCTGGTTTCTGCGGACGTCTACCGTCCTGCGGCGATTAAGCAACTGGAAACCTTGTCCAATGAGGTGGGTGTCACCTTCTTCCCATCGGATATCACCCAGAAACCAGAAGCCATTGCCCGCGCTGCAGTGGCCGAAGCTAAGTTGAAGTTTATTGACGTGGCGATCGTGGACACCGCCGGTCGTTTAGCCATTGATAATGAAATGATGGCCGAGATCAGTCAGTTGCACACGGCGATCAATCCGATTGAGACGCTGTTTGTGGTTGATGCCATGACCGGTCAAGATGCGGCCAACACCGCCAAGGCTTTTAATGATGCGCTGCCATTAACCGGTGTCGTATTGACCAAGGTGGATGGTGATGCCCGTGGTGGTGCGGCGTTGTCAGTGCGCGCCATTACCGGCAAACCGATTAAGTTCTTGGGTATGGGTGAGAAATCCGATGCCTTAGACCCCTTCCATCCCGATCGTATTGCTTCGCGTATTTTAGGCATGGGTGATGTTCTGAGCTTAATTGAGCAAGCAGAACAAACCATCGATAAAGACAAAGCTGAAAAACTTACCAAGAAACTGAAAAAGGGTAAGGGTTTTGACTTAGAAGACTTCCGTGACCAGCTGCAGCAAATGAATAAAATGGGCGGCATGGGCGGCTTATTAGAAAAAATGCCCAATATGGGCGGCATGAATTTAGCGCAAATGGGCGGTGCTCAGGGCGCAGCGGAAAAACAATTTAAACAGATGGAGTCGATTATTAATTCAATGACTCCGGCTGAGCGTCGTGACCCTGATATTATCAGTGGCTCACGCCGTCGTCGCATTGCTAAGGGCTCGGGCACGCAAGTGCAGGACGTTGGCCGACTGATTAAACAGCACAAGCAAATGCAAAAAATGATGAGAAAATTCACTCGCAAAGGCGGCATGAACAAGATGATGCGCGGTCTTGGCGGGATGATGCCTGGGGCTGGTAAGCTGCCTAAAATGTAATGACAGCTTAGTAATGTAAAATAGCCCTATGCAAAGTGGCAGATAATCCTTAGAATATGCGGCCTTTCGGGCTATGCATAAACTTTGGCTCGTTTTGATTGTAATACACATAAAGGAAGTAAGTTTAATGGTAACTATTCGTCTGGCTCGTGGTGGCTCTAAAAAGCGCCCGTTTTATCATCTGACAGTGGCTGATAGCCGCAAAGCGCGTAATGGTCGTTTCATTGAGCGCATTGGTTTCTTCAACCCAGTTGCCACTGGTGGTGAAGTGCGTTTGTCAGTAAACCAAGAGCGTGCTAACTACTGGATTGGTCAAGGTGCACAACCTTCAGAGCGTGTTGCTCAGTTGATCAAAAAAGCAGAAACAACTGAAGTAGCAACTGAAGAAGCAACTGCATAATTGACTATGAGTAAAACGTCTCCTGACACAGATGATTTAGTCGTTCTCGGCAAAATTGGTGCTGTGCATGGTGTGCGCGGTGAAGTAAAAGTGCATTCTTTTACTGAAACCATGGAAAGTCTGCTTGATTATCCGGTTTGGCAATTGCGCCGTGGCCAGGAAGTTAAGCAAGTTAAGTTGGTCAGTGGTCGTCTGCAGGGAAAATCACTCGTAGCAAAAATTGAAGGGCTTGATGATCGTGAAATTGCACGAACATTTACTGGCTATGAGATTTGTGTGCAACGCAGTGAATTGCCTGAGTTAGCAGATGGCGAGTTTTACTGGCATCAACTTGAAGGTTTAAAGGTGATCAATCAAGACCAGCAGTTGTTTG
>CAZEZR010000084.1:0-9634 GCA_964516465.1 uncultured Thiopseudomonas sp.
ATTGGCATTATCAGCCACGTAGAGGCGCTGAAAGAGCGTATTCCCGTACAAATCAAGGTGCGCAAAGGTGCGGGCATGGGCTACAGCAGTTTGGATGAGTGCTATCGAGTGAACTAAACCTTGGCTGGCCTGCTCCATTCTGGGGTAGGCCATGGCAAACGATTGGAATGCAGACGGCGTTCAGTCTGGATGAGGGTTGCTTTTACCCTGATTCTGCTAAGTACGAGTAAGTGCGTCTGTGTTAATATCTCGCGCTAATTTTCCTTAGCGTTCACAGCTAAAATAGAACGGTTACCAAACATCTAATGAATTTGATTGCGGTAAAAACAGCCTTATTTTTATCTTGCGCCATTGCACTGCAGACATCGCTGGCGCAAACCGAAGAAATAGATGGCAGTAGCAGTGAGCATGCGATGGTGCGCTCGTCGGTGTTTTACGACTTGATCAAGCCGGTGCCAGCAAAACCTTTCTGGTATGTGCAGACCAGTGTCTATACTAAACACTTTCGGCCTAAATCAGAGCACAATAATAATCAAGAATTGATTGGTTTAGAGCGCCACACAGAAAACAGCTATTTAATGGGCGGCGCAACTTTTTTACACTCTTATCATAAGCGTTCTTATTATGGCTATGTGGGTAAGCGCTATGATTTTGACGGCACACCGTTTTACGGCAAACTCACAGCTGGCTTGATCTACGGTTACAAGGGCGAGTACCGCGATAAAATCCCTTTTAACCGCTTTGAAATTGCCCCTGCAATAGTACCCTCGTTGGGGATTAAGTACCGCCATGTCGCTGCTGAAGTGGTTTTGCTGGGTGGAGCAGCTACTATGATTAATATTGGTTTGGAACTGTAAAATTTAGAAGGTTAATACGGCCTGCCTACATCTAAATGCGCATAGCGTTTTAAAGTTTTCAGCGGCAGGCTAAAGCAAAACTTGATTTTGATCACGCAACAGGAGTTGCAGTCATGCCGAACACTTTCAACGTTAATCAACTGCCTTTTGGTTTTCTCACTGAAGATGAAAAAAAGCTGCTGCTCAGCACTGTGCAGCGCAAAGAATATCAGCCTTTAGATGTTTTGCTCGCCGCCGGTGATGTCGCTCAAGGCGTGTTTGTGGTGTACCAAGGGCGTGTTGCTGAAAGTGAATGCAAGACGCAGCCCAGTACGCAATTAATTGAGCAGCATGCGGCTTTTATGCATTATGAGGCTGGCGAGTACTTTGGCAGCTGGTCAGTGTTTAACGGCAAGGCGATTCATAATTTCGTTGCGGTGGAAGCCACGGTTTGCCATTTGATTCCAACGCAAACCCTGCTCGAATTAGTGGATAGCAACTCGCTGTTTGCTGATTACTTTCAACAAAATCTCACCGCTAAGCGTGAAATTATTGCCCAGCATGCGCCCAATCAAGATATGGCTGAGTTTATGTTGGCGCGCATCGCGGATAGCACTATCCGTGCGCCGCTCATTGTTGAAGAAGGCACGACCATTGTTGAGGCCACACGCTTGATGCGTGAGCAGAAAGCAGATTGCTTGCTGGCAAAAAAAGGTAACCGCTATGGCATGGTGACCGGTACCGACTTGCTGGATGCAGTGATTATTGAGCAATTGCCTTTAGATACTTATGTTTCACGCATTGCCAGTTACCGTTTAATTCGTATCAGCCCCGACGACTACTTGTTCAATGCGTTGATTATTATGACGCAACAGCAAATTGAGCGGGTGGTGGTGATGGGTGAGAAGCGTCAGCTCTTCGGTATTATTGAGCTGACGGATGTACTGAGCCAATTCTCCAGTCACTCGCACGTGATTGGTTTGCGGGTGGAGCGGGCGCAAACCGTTGCGGAACTGCGCGAGGCCTCATTTGGCTTGACCCAACTGATTAAAGGTTTAATTTCCACTGGGGTGAAAACGCGCTTCACCATGGAGTTATTGGCTGCGTTAAATAGCCGTATTCTAAGTAAGTTATTTGATTTGATTGTTCCTTTAGAGGTGCACCCTCACGTGTGTTTGATTGTCATGGGCTCGGAAGGGCGTGGCGAACAAATCATGAAAACCGACCAAGATAATGGTCTAATTTATCGGGACGGTTTAGATTGGCCGCAAATGCACGAAGTGATGAAAGAGTTCAGTGAGACCCTGATTTCATTTGGTTTCCCACCGTGCCCAGGTAATATTATGGTGTCTAATCCTGAGTGGATTAACTCAACAAAACAGTGGGCCGACAAGTTGACACGCTGGAGCAAGAGTTACGAAGGCGAGGCGACGATGAATTTATCCATTGCCAGTGACAGTAAGCCAGTGGCTGGCAATGTGGCGTTGTTTAAGGTTGCGCGAAATATTTTCTTTCGCCGTATTCAAGACAATGAAATTTTCTTTTCCCACTTCGCGAAAGCCGCCTTGCATTTTGATACGCCACTGACGTTCTTTGGACGCCTGAAAAACAGCACAGGCCTAGATATTAAAAAAGCCGGAGTCTTTCCCATTGTGCATGGGGTGCGCAGCATTGCTCTGGAAGCGAAAATCACCGAGACCAATACTTTCAAGCGCCTTGAGCAGCTCGTTGAGAAAGGTGTGTTGCAAAAAGAGCTGGCGGATAACTTGTCAGAAGCTTTGAGCTATTTTGTGCAAATCCGTTTGCATCAGCAAATCAGTCGTCACAGCGGTGATCCTACTGAAATTGATAAAGTACCCAATGAGGTCAATATTAAAATCTTGACCGCATTGGAGCGTCAACTGTTGCGTGACTCCTTGGCGGTGGTAAGGGATTTTAAAAAATACTTGATTCAGCGCTATCACTTAACCTTCTAAACTCAGCAGTGCGCTGCAGTAAGGAGAGATCTTATGGCATTTCCAGATTTTTTCGAACAAGCGCCAGTGATTCGTTTGCGTGATCCACTGGCCGAGCTGCTTGGCAGCGCCACAGATGGCGTAATGGATTATCACTATGTCGATGCGGTACGCCTGGCGGGGCATTCTTGCCCAACTGTGGCAGGGGCTTTTTTAACTGCGCGCGCTGCTTTAACTGCACTGTATCCCGATGCACTACCTGAGCGTGGCGCGATTAAAGTACACCTACCTGAACCAGAAACGGCAGGCACGAGCGGTGTGGTCGCGCAGGTATTGACACTGATTACCGGTGCCGCAGCGCAGGGTGGCTTTAAAGGCATTGGGCCACGTTTTGCCCGCAATGGGTTGCTGACTTTTGCGGCGCACGGTGTAGAAAATAATGGCCTGATTCGCTTTCAACGAATGGACACAGGAGCAGCTGTTTTGGTTAAGTTTGATGGCCATGGCATACCTGCTGCTGAGTCGCAGCGAGAGCGCATGCAGGCAGTGGTGCAAAATCGCGAAACCCCTGAACAGCAATTGGAATTTGGCCGTCTCTGGCAAGAGCGGGTACGGCGGATTCTATTAGAGCATGCTGATGATCCTGCGCTAGTGAGTATAGTGCCGCTTAACTAAAGCATTGCCAAAGAACAGCTCAGCCCAGCATGGCATGAACAGCTGTGCTGTGCTGGTGCAAACGCACCGAGTCGAGAAGTGCGCCTATTCTCATCGTGACGAGACAGCCATTGCTGAACGCACCCAGCAACTGCAGTCAAAGTTACCCAACCTTATTTATACATATCGTTATTTTGCAAATCGATGCAATGATCATCGAGTGGAGAAACTATGAGCAATAAAACTATTATCGTACAAAGTGGCGGCGGGTATGACCGTGTAATCGTCACTAACAGCGAAGCTGCCGCACCTAAGTGTGGCGAAATTAAAGTTCGTCTTCATGCCAGTTCACTCAATTACCATGATTTTGCTGTGGTGAGCGGTATGTGGGGACCCACAGAAGACCGGATACCCATGGCAGACGGCGCTGGTGAGGTGATTGCGGTTGGCGAGGGCGTGACTGAATTTGCAGTTGGCGATAATGTGGTCAGCACCTTCTTCCCCAATTGGCTGGATGGTGAAGCAGAAGAGGAAGGATTTGCCGCAGTGCCAGGCGACGGTGTGGATGGCTATGCGCGGGAACAAGTAACGGCTCCTGCTACCTCCTTCACCCATGCTCCTAAAGGTTACAGCCACGCTGAAGCGGCGACTTTAACCACTGCAGGTTTAACTGCTTGGCGCGCATTGTTTGCTGATGATGCCCTTAAGCCAGGTGATACGGTGTTGGTACAAGGCAGTGGTGGAGTGTCTATTTTTGCCCTGCAATTTGCCAAGCTGGCCGGAGCTCAAGTGATTGCCACCTCATCCAGCGATGAAAAACTGGCGCGTCTCAAAGCTTTGGGTGCAGACCATTTGATCAACTACCGTAAAGATCCTAATTGGGGTGAAACAGTACGCGAGCTTACCAGTGGTAGAGGTGTTGACCATGTGGTTGAGGTGGGTGGACCTGCGACTTTGCAGCAATCCATGACCGCTGCCCGCGTGGGTGGCCATATTTCAGTGATTGGCATTTTGACCGGTGTGTCGGGTGAGTTCCCATTGGTGCAAGCGCTGGCCCGTCAACTGCGTTTGCAAGGTGTGTTAGTGGGCAGTCGCGCGCATCAGCAAGCGATGATCCGTGCCATTGATGCCAATGGTTTGCGTCCAGTGCTTGATCGCAGTTTCGCGCTGGAGCAACTCGCTGAGGCTTTCCGTTACCAAGAAACCAATCAGCACTTTGGTAAAATTGTGCTGGAGTTTTAATTAAAACGGTTCTAGGTTTTTTCCATCAGTTGGCCTTGTTCTGGATCAAACTGCATGCGCTGCAAGCGCTCGACAAACCATTTAAGCCCTTTGCCATTATTGCTGCGCTGCCAGGCCACGGAAATATCTACAGGCGGTCGCGCAGCATCCAAAGGCAGTACCACGAGCTGACCTTGCGCCAGTTGTTGGGTAATGCGGTGATGCGGCAAGTAGCCAACGCCCAGCCCTTTGCATTGCGCGGCAATTTTGTGCTCGATAGTGGGCACATAGATGCGGCTACGACCGTCTAGTAACCCTGCTGAGCGAGTGGGTAAACGCTGCGAGCTGTCGGCGACGATAACAGTGGGGTGGTCTTGGATCGCGCTGGTGGCTAACGGTGTGGGCAGATGTGTCAGTGGGTGATCAGCAGCAACGGCGAACTCAAATAACACCTGACCTAACGGGTGGGTGGCATAGCCCGGCGCTGGCGGCATGCCTTCGGCGCCAATTACCAAGTCGCAGCGGCCATCGATCAGTGCGTCCCAGCTACCACTGAGGACTTCTTCGCTGAGGCGTATTTCGGTCTTAGGTTGGATCCGCTGGAATTGTTCAATTAAGTCATAAATGGCATCGCAACTGAGTACGCTTTCAATACAAATGCGCAATTTGACCTCCCAGCCATCTGCGGCTTGGCGTGCTAGGGCAGTCAACTCTTGCGCCGCCGTTAAAATTTGCCGGCCTTGCTCGAGGACCAAGCGACCAATGGCGGTGAGTTCAGCTTTGCGGCGGCTGCGATCAAAGAGTTCAACGCCTAAGTCTTCTTCAAGCTTATTGATGGTATAGGACACCGCCGAGGGGACACGGTGTAATTCTTCAGCTGCCGCAGCAAAGCTTTGCCGGCGTTCGATGGCATCAAGGGTTTGCAGTGCATCTAAAGTAATGAGTAAGGTCATAATTCAGTTTTCCTGATCTCTGGGGTCCAATAATTACCAGACTAACGGGCTAGTCTTTGCAGTACAATGGCCAGATAAAGCAGTAAAACTGGTTGTGTTTGCCGCTCATGCTTTGCCCCCAGTAAAGAGCGAGTAACTGTTGCGAATTGGCCATATAGCGAGTCTAGTTGCGCTAAGTGCTGTTAATTTATAGGGCATGCTGCAAAAATACATGCCATAGACTTCTAAAGTGATGATCACCATGCGGACTCGGCACATTCTAAAAAAACTACAACTCTGGTATGCCAAGCTGCCGTTGCACTGGTTGCTGGCCGCGCTAGTGGTAATCCATGGTTTTGTCTTGCTCAAGGCCACATTGCCTGCGGTGTATCGCTTGTTCAGAACCCCATCGGCTGACTGGCTCAAAGATCAAAATGTCCATGAGTTTTTAGATTCAACTTTAATTGCCGTACTGTTTGCGCTGATGCTCGGCGCGGGGTTGGTGATTAACGCCATAGGTTTAGCCTTGCGCGCCCGTACCGCTTGGTTCATGAGTTTATTTTTACTGTTGTGTAATTTGCTCTATGACGTAATTTATGGGCAGAGCTTTATCAGCTTAGCCAGCGTCAACAGTTACCTGCTGTTCTTGGTGATTTTACTGGTGTTATATGGTCGCCGCTTTAATCAGGCCAGTGTGGTCTCTGGCTCTTTATTTGCGGTGCTGGGTGTGTCGCTATTGCTGATGTACTCGACCTTTGGCACGCTTTACATGGGGCTCGAGTACTCACCGCCCATTACTGATATTAGCAGTGCTTTCTATTTTTCTATCGTGGCCATGTCTACTGTGGGCTTTGGTGATATCGTACCCAGCACAGCTGATAGTCGGCTATTTACCACGTCCATTATCATTTTAGGCATTACTGTTTTTGCCACTTCGGTTAGTGCGGTCATTGGGCCTATTTTACAGGGGCGAATTAAGCATTTAGTTAATGGGAAAGATAAAAAGCGGATGAAAAAGAATCATATAATTATTGCCGGTGCCACGCCTTTAGCACAGAGTGTTTACAGCGTATTGCGCAAAGCCGATCATGATGTCGTAGTGATTGTTCCCCCTGAAGTAGCGCATGATTACCCAGCAGATACTGATATTATTGTTGGCGATGCTACGGACTCAGCGGTGCTTGCCCAGGCTAATGCTGCTTTCTCCACCTATATCTTGGCTTTGCGCGCTGATGATTCAGAGAATGCCTTTATCGTCTTGGCTGCCCACGAGGCAGGTGGTGAGCAAACCCGCACCGTCGCTTTGGCGAACTCATCGATTCATTTGAATAAAATCAAACAGGTGAATCCCGACGTGATTTTATCGCTGCAGTCATTAGGCGCAGAAATCTTAGGACGCTTAGTCACCGGTGAGCCAATTACCGATGAGCTGATCTCACAGTTGCTATTGCCTTTAGACAAGCATGCGGCGCCGCCCAAATCGACTTCGTCGAGCAGTTAGTGCTGCTAGCACTTTAATTTTGTGCGGTTTGAGGTCAGGGCTTGTCGACTTGGCCTGAGCCGCTTTGCATATTATTTAAAGCGCTGGTTTTTCTTGAGGGTTTTTTGTATTTCTTTAAACGCCATCATCAGCTTTTGTCGACGGCTTTTGTTTTTTGCTGTGAAGATGGCAAAAAGGGCGATCAGTATCGAAAACGCCAAGCCGAAGACTTCCTCTGGGCTGTCTGGCAGCAAGAAAAAAGTATCTGGGGTTATGACGGTGACAACACTTTCATCCAGCTTGGCAGCCCCTAAAGTCATATAAACAGGTGCATGATCAGACATGTGTTTGCGGCTGTCTTTATGGTTCAACTTGAGCATTTTGGGAAATGAGATAATACCAGCCTGGCCGATTGTTAAGTTTGTATTAAGCTCCACCCAAATGTTGTCGTACAGGTTGGCATATTGGCCATTTTTTTCTGAAAGGGTTGAAGCACCCTCAGTGATCAAAGGCTTGGCGTATCTTTTTAAAGCGCTCCACGATTCGTGAGTGGGTGGCATATTAAAGTCACCGGCCAGCACGAGCGGGGTGTTGGGGTAGGTGGCCTGCATCCAGCGCCAATAATCAGCTAATGCCTGAATTTCTGGGGTGCGGTCCTGCACACTTTGCCCATATAAAATATGCACTGTACCCACTGCCAGCTCGCTATTGTCATGCTTGGACCTGAATTTTGCCGAGAACGGCTCACGAATAAATTTGTTACCACGGTCTGGGTAAAACTTAGGGCTATACACCACTTCAACGGCTGCATCACGCCACAAAAAGGCATACATTTCTTTATAGTTTTTTGAGCCCACGGGCTGAGAAATAAGGTAGCTCCAGTCTTCTTCGGTATGCCTTTCAACCGCTTGCTTTAGGCGCAGTAAACCTTCTTTTGTCATCACTTCCTGTATGGCGATTAAATCCACCTTGCTGGCGATCGCTGCAAGTCCTGTGTATTTCTTGTGATCACCATGCCCGAGGTGTTGAATGTTCCAAGAGGCAAAAATAATGTCACTGGCGCAGGCGTAAGCAGTGGGGCCAAGAGTGCCAAACAGTACAAAAACAGTTAACAAGCATGCACGGTATTGCTGAGGTAAAAAACGTAAAAAAAACACTGCTTAGATATTTCCTAAAAATAAAAGGGTTACTTATTGCTGCCTTGAGGGCAGAAGGGAAGCTGCGCTGAAGTTAAGTGGCTATAAAAACGCAGCAGTATACCTGTCTAAGCCTATTTATTGCTGGGATTTACTTGTTTGGGGTTGTTTGCAGCACTAAGCGTGTTAAACGCATTTAGCCCGTAGCGCTAATGCCCGTTGTCATGGGCTGGCGCTTTATGGTCAAAGTATGCTGCTGAAACTAGAGCACGAGCGGTTGGGAACTACCCGTCTTATGGCTGCAGGCGTTTCGTTTTGAGCAGAAAAGTATTGGTTCAATTATTTTGATCTTTTAGATCAAAACGTTCCGTTATTATTCGCCAACCCATTCAACTATAGTAGTTACATCGAACAACAGAACTGATACGACTTTATATAAATAAACTTTAAAGCGTAGCAGATCATCAAATGTATTACAGGCACGTGAGAAGAAAAATGCTTCCCTCGCGCATCCAAACAAAAACAAATATGGAGGCTCCATTATGGGCTTATTAGTAGACGGTCAATGGCATGACCAATGGTATGACACTGACTCCACTGGCGGTAAATTTGAGCGCAGTGAGTCACAATTTCGCAACTGGGTCACCGCTGATGGCAGCGCTGGACCAAGTGGTGAAGCAGGCTTTAAGGCTGAGGCGGGGCGTTATCACTTATACGTTTCGTTAGCTTGCCCTTGGGCGCATCGCACGCTGATCTTGCGTACGTTAAAAGGACTGGAGTCGATGATTTCAGTGTCAGTGGTCAACCCTTATATGCGTGAGCATGGCTGGACCTTTATCGAAGATACAGGCGTCGTTGCTGATCCGTTGTTTCAAGCCAAGTATATGCACCAGATTTATACCACCGCAGACCCTAAATACAGTGGTCGGGTGACCATCCCAGTGCTGTGGGATAAACAGCAAAATGTCATGGTGAGCAACGAATCGTCTGAGATTATTCGTATGTTCAACTCAGCTTTTGACCAGATTGGCGCAAAACCTGGCGATTATTACCCAGAGGCGCTGCGTGCCGAGATTGATAGCATCAACGCGCATGTCTACGACAACATCAATAATGGTGTTTACAAAGCGGGTTTTGCCACCAGCCAAAAAGCCTACGAGCTGGCCGTGTTCCCCTTGTTTGAAGCATTGGATGAGCTGGAACATCGCTTAGCGAACAATCGTTATCTGTTAGGTGATCAGATCACTGAAGCGGACTGGCGTTTATTTACCACGCTGATTCGTTTTGATGCGGTCTACCACGGGCATTTCAAATGCAATCTTAAACAGATCGAGGATTACCCGAATCTGGCAGGTTATATGCGCGAACTCTACCAGTGGCCGGGTGTGGCGCAAACGGTAAACATGGCGCATATCAAAGA
>CAZEZR010000085.1:0-9573 GCA_964516465.1 uncultured Thiopseudomonas sp.
ACAAGCAGAGGGTCGGCGGTTCGATCCCGTCATCACCCACCAAGTCTTTTAAGTACCGCGCAGTGGTAGTTCAGTTGGTTAGAATACCGGCCTGTCACGCCGGGGGTCGCGGGTTCGAGTCCCGTCCACTGCGCCATATTACGAAAACCCGTTAAGTTTATGCTTAACGGGTTTTTTCGTTTCTGGGCTTGATTCGTTAAGTATTGAGTCTTTAAAGGCTCAATTGCTGAAACCATAAAACGACTTTGCACCAGGCAAGCCGTTGAGTGCTGCAGGCGCCGCTGGCAAAGGTCTGTTGCATGGCCTCTACGTCGACGTTAGCTAAATAGGTGTTAGCTCCCCCATTCGTTGTTCACCGCCAAAGCCTTGTTGCATTTCTGCCATAGCAGCTTCTTTGCTCCAGCCCTCAATCACGATTCGGTACATTGCCGCAATTAGCCCAGTGCGGTTTTGCCCGTGTTTGCAGTGCATAAGTACAGGGCCTTTTTCTTGGGCGGCTGTAATGCTATGCAGTGCCCGCAGTACATCCACATCATTAATGCGGTCAGTGTGTAGAGGAATCTGTATTTGTTCAATGCTACTGTCTGACAGCCAGAGGCTATCGGGCTTTTGATAAAAGTTGATGACTGTTTGTATGTTTTCTTGTTGCAGCCATTGGTTATCTTGTACGCGTGGTAATGCGCTGCGGTACAGGGTGTCATTCATCTGGTGTAGATTAAAGTTTGGATTCAGCGCTTGCGCCCAGTTGGCAGGGCGCGGCTCGACTTGCTCAGCTATAGCTATGGAAGTTTGCGTTTTATCAGTGAGCAAACGCTGTTGTCCTGTGATTACGACTATAGCCAGCAAAGCTAGAACTAAAGCAGCCAAAATATACATGCGACGTTGCATTGCATTGCCTCCGTGGTCAGTCTGCTTAAGTAGCTGTCAGACTTTAACGCTTACGTCTGGTCCGCTGCCATTGCTGCGCGCTCGGCGATAAAGTGTTCAAAGTCTTCAGCAGGTAACGGTTTAGAAAAAAGGTAGCCCTGGATGTAGTCACAATCTAGCGCTTTTAAAAACATCAGCTGTGCTTGACTGTCTACGCCTTCGGCCACTGTTTCAAGGTTGAGGCTGTGCGCTAAGGCAATTGTTGCACGGACAATGTGTTCATCAGAGCCTGCCCCGCCAATCCCTATAATAAAGCTGCGGTCTATTTTTAAGTGGTTGGCATCGATGGCTTTTAAGTAGCTCATGGAAGAGTAGCCCGTGCCAAAATCATCAATGGATAAGGTGATACCTGCTTTTTTCAGCTGCTTTAGATTATCCATTACTTTGCTGGTACTGGTCATTAAGGTAGTTTCTGTGATTTCCACACAGAGCTGCTCAGCTGCAATCGCGTAATCTGTCATCATGCTCAGAATACGCTGGGCCAAAGAGTCTCTAGTTAGTTGGATAGCAGAAATATTCATGGATATTTTGCCAAACTCAATGCCTTGCTTGTTCCAGTCGGCCATTTGCTGAAATAAGTTTTTTAGCAGCCAGTCGCCAATCGCGAGTATTTGCCCGGTTTCTTCAGCAAGAGGGATAAATTCAGCGGGCGAAACCCATTGTCCCTCAGTAATCTCCCAGCGCATTAGAGCTTCAGCGCCATAAAGCTGGCCCGTGGCAGTGTCGATTTGTGGTTGGTAGCGCAAACTAAGCCCGCTAGAGGAGTGCAGCGCTGCTTCTAATTGTTGCTGCAGATAAACACGCCTTCTAATCAAGGCATCCATGGCTTCATCAAAAAAGCGGAAGGTGTTTTTGCCAGCATGCTTGGCGCGGTACATGGCCATATCTGCCTGACGTAACAGCTGCGAAGCGTCAGCGCTGGTACTGTTACCGGTCGCAACACCGGCACTGCAGGTGATATTAAATACGCTGTCCGCATAAGAAAACGGCTCAGTTACTGCCATCATCACTGTGTTGGCGAAGGTTGTTAGCTGCTCTTGGCTGGCGACTTTTCTGACTAAAATAGCAAATTCATCACCGCCTAAGCGCGCCAGAAGGTGATTTTCATTGATGAGTTTTTGCAGGTTAGCTGCGGTGTGAATTAAAAGCTGATCACCGGCCTCATGCCCCATGGTGTCATTGATATCTTTAAAACGATCCAGGTCGATAACTAAAACAGCCTGTGTGACTAAAGGATCTGAGTAAGTCAGGAGTTGTTGTAGATGCTGTTCAAAGAAATGGCGATTGGGTAAGCCGGTTAAAGAGTCATGGTTGGTTAAGTACAGTGCTTTTTCTTCCGCGCTTTTTTGTGCGGTGACATCTTCATGTACGGCTATAAAGTGCTCTATATTATTTTGCTTATCAAAAATAGGTGTGATGGTTTGTTGAACAATCAACGTGTGGCCGAGTTTGTGCCGGTTAGTGAGCTCTCCACGCCAGCTATCACCGGATAAAATTGCTCCCCATAAATCATGATAAAAGTTTTTTGATTGACGACCTGACTTTAAAAATCGTGGGTTTTTTCCTTTTACCTCCTCAAAAGAGTAGCCAGTGAGCAGGGTAAAAGCTTTGTTAACCCAATGAATATTGCCCTGTTTGTCAGTGATAAAAATAGCATTAGCGGTATTTCTAATGGCGGAACTCAATAGCTCAATATCGCCTTGGGCTTGCCAGCGCTTTTCTCTAAGTACAGCAATTACTATTGCCGCGATGATGGTGATAATGGAAATAATCAGCAAAAATATGCGCATCATTTTCTCGTCATGCCGCCAAGCAGCCAGAGCCTGTGCCTCATCGGCGACCAATACTAAAATCAATGGCAGCAAGGTGGTTGAGCGGTAGCTCACGAGGTAGTCACCATTGGCAATGGTTGAGCGAAACTGCCCCCAGCTTTTCTCTGCAACCTGCTCCAGTAACCAGTGGCGATCAGGGGCTATAGTGCCGTCAGCTAGCAGTGTTGCTCCATCGTAGCGATATAAGTGCACATAAGAGGCTAAAGAGTCAGTAATGGAGGTGAAAAGATTGTGGAAATATTGTGGATTGATTGAGGCAAGTAAAACTTGGGATAGCTGACCCTCAGCATCTCGTATGGGTACGCACAGCGGAATATAGCTATGGGCTGATTGCGCCGCAAAAGGGTCGTTGGGGTAACGGCCTTGGCGTGGGGTATCGATTATAAACTCGGTTAAGGGTTCGTTTTTAAGTAAATCAATGCAGCTATAAGACCCTTGGCTGCCTATATTGCTTGTTGCAGAAGTAATCACTGCACCATTGGTGTCGAGTAGGTCAATGGCTCTGAGTTGCGGCCAAGTGCGCAACTGCTCGAGTAATACCGTGTTGATCTGCAGTTCTGAGTCTTGCTGGGAGACGCTTTCAGCTAAGCTTTGCATGGAGCTGTTAATTGCTTGAAATGAGCGCACCACAGTATCTTCAAGGGCTTGCAGTAAGATGGCGTTGCTTGTCTCTTGCTCAGTTAAACTGCGGGTAATGCTTTTATGTGCGGTATGCTGTAATAGCAGCCAAAAGCACAGCACAATGACGAGCGCTGTGAGGAAAACCCGCTTTTGACGAAAAGCTGCATTTTTCAGTAATGATACAAGTTGGGCTAACACGGATGCAGTAGATTCCAAAGGGTGAAGAGGCAACGAAGCGGTAATCCATGCTTTATTTTCTAGCATCATTGCTAGCAGTGGGTATTCTATATGAGAGTGCAGTTCAGGCGCATGTTTGTAACAAAAAGACGTACAAAAACTTTATTGCTGACTGTGCTGGGGCTGCTGTTATTGAGCGCAGTCCCTGTGCGCGGTACTTTCGCAATGTCCGACAGAGAGCAAAACATAATCGCAGCCGGCAAGTTGCGGGTGTGTATTTGGCCTGACTATTTTTCTATCTCTTATAAAAATCAGAAAACAGGTCAGTTGGAAGGTATTGATATAGATTTGTCACAAGAGTTGGCTAAAGACTTAGGGGTCGAGGTTGAGTATATCCCCACGCACTTTGGCGTTATCGCTGCAGATATCCAGCAAGATAACTGTGACATCGCCATGTTCGGTGTGGGTATAACCGAAGAGCGCGCTAAGCATATGGATTTTAGTGAGCCTTACCTTAGCAGTGCTATTTATGCTGTTGTCAGCCGCAGTAATCCAGTGGTTGATAGCTGGGAGTCTATGGATCAGCCTGGTGTCATTGTCTGCGTGCAAAAAGGCAGTTACATGGAAGGAGTGATGCGCGAAAGCTTGCAGCATGCTGAATTAATGGCCGTGATAAAAAATAGTCAGCGAGAGATTGAAGTGCGTTCTGGTCGTGCGGATGTATTTATTACGGATTACCCTTATGCGCAAAAAATGCTTAAAAACTATGACTGGGCACAATTACTTGACCCCAAGCCGGCCACGGAGCAGTTTGAATATGCCTATGCTATTAAGCAAGGGCAGCCAGAGTGGCGTGAACGGGTAAATGGCTTTGTGCGGGCCATCAAAACTGATGGCCGTCTTAAGCATTATGCGCAGAAAAATAATTTACTGCCGATTGCTTTAACCGCACCTTAAACCTGCTCTAGAACCCTGCTCAACTACCACTAAAAGCGCGCTAGTCGCTTTGCGGTGTTGCAAGTTGAGTTTGGCTTATAGCTTTAAGTGCTTGCAAATAGGAATCAGTTGCATATGATATGCGGCATTATTGCTGCCAGCTCGTTGCTGTCTAGCTCATTGGTATTCTTAAGGAGTTATGTATGCGCTTAATCCGCTTGGCTTGGTTCCAATCGTTGTCACTGCTTGGTTTGTTGTTGTGTTTAGCCTTGCCGGCTCAGGCGCAAGAATTGTTAACCATTGAGCATGCCAAGGGGCAAACCCAAGTACAAAAATTGCCGAAAACCGTCGCAGTGCTGGATTGGTCCACGCTCGACACCATGGCGGTGTTAGGGGTAGAGGCGCAGGGTATTCCAAACTCCAATATTTTGCCGCCAATGCTGAGTCAGTATGCGGATGCGAAGTTTGTGCCGGTTGGTACTTTGTTTGAGCCTGATTATGAAGCGCTGAAGAACCTTAAACCGGATTTGATTATTTTGGGCCGTCGCGCCGGCGGACAATATGATGAAGTGGCTCAATATGGCCCAACGTTGGATTTAACACCTGATCCAACCGATCTACTTGGCAGTGTGGTGCGCAATACAGAAATTTTGGGGCAGATTTTTGACCGTGAGCAGCAGGCTGCTGAGCATATTAATAAATTGCAGGCTGCGGTGGGACAGCTGCAAAAGCTCAGTGCTGAGCAGGGCACAGGCCTTACAATATTGACCACTGGCGGGAAAATGAGCGCTTTTGGTATTGGTACGCGCTTTGGCATGCTCCACGATGTGTTTGGCGTTGAGCCTGCGGTGGCTGATTTAAAAGTGGGTCGCCATGGCCAGGTGGTGTCCTATGAGTTTTTACTGGAAGCCAATCCGGATTGGTTATTTGTAATGGACCGTGATGCGGCCATTGGCCGTGAAGGTGTAGCGGCGCAGCGCATGATGGATAACGAGCTGGTGCAAGCCACAACAGCAGGCGCCAAAGGGCAAATTGTTTACCTGGAACCAGTCAGCTGGTATTTGCTGGATAACAGTGGTTTAGGGGTGATGCAGAGCAACGTTGATCGTTTGCTGGATGTGTTTACTAAGTAATTTAACTTCATCTGTCCGTCGATTACAGGGCTGGCCACTGAGCTTGCCCTGTCTGCGAGATTATCACTGCGCTGCGTATGACAATCCTTTCCTAATAAGCGAATCCTATGGCTGTAACATTTTCTGCAAGCCGGCAATCAGGCACTGTGCTGTGGTTGCTGGGCTTGTTTGTACTGGTTTTTATTTTAGCTTTGCTCAGTTTAAATGTGGGTGCCAGCCGCATGAATCTGCTGCATCTGTTTACCCAGCCCGATGACCGCATCACGCAACTGTTATTTGTCAGTCGTTGGCCGCGCACATTGGCGCTGATTCTGGCTGGCGCATCTTTAGCTGTGTCAGGCTTGTTGCTGCAAATGATGGCGCGCAATCGTTTGGTAGAACCATCCATGGTGGGTACGGTAGATGCTGCCATTTTTGGTGTGTTGCTGTGTGCCATTGTTGCGCCCAGTATGGCGTTGTGGCTGAAATTCAGCGTAGCTACAGTGTTTGCTGCATTGGGGACTGCGCTGTTTCTAGCAGTACTTAAGCGTATTCCATTGCGTTCAGCGTTGATTGTACCTTTGTTGGGTTTGGTGTTGGCTGGGGTGATGTATGCCGCTAGCAGCTTATTAGCCCACCAGTTTGAACTGTCACAGGCACTGCGCTCTTGGAGCAGTGGCGATTTTTCAGCCATTTTACGTGGCCGTTATGAACTGCTCTGGGTCGCTGCGGGCATCACCCTATTGGCGATGTTATTGGCTGATCGTTTTACCGTGATTGGCATGGGCAAAGACTTTGCCACCAATGTGGGGGTGAACTATCCAGCATTGATGGTTTTAGGGGTATTGCTGGTGTCGATGATTGTCGCCAGTGTGGTGGTTATTGCTGGCGCCTTGCCTTTTATTGGTCTGATTGTGCCGAATTTGGTGCGTTTGATTACCGGCGATAATCTGCGTCGCGCGATTCCTTTGGTCGCTCTGGCCGGTTCTGCGTTGATGCTGACGGCAGATTTGCTGGGTCGGGTGTTGATTCATCCGTACGAAATCCCTTCGGCAACAATTTTGGCGATTACCGGCAGCCTAGTGTTTATCGTAATTTTATTACGGGGGCGCAAGCAATGGGCTTAAATCTTCGTGGTCGATTGTTATTGAGTCTTACTGCGCTGCTGGCGCTATGCAGTGTGCTGGGCTTTATGACCCTCAATGTGCAAAGCGATTGGGCCTTTATTGTGCAGTATCGTGGTACGCGTTTACTGGGCATGTTGCTGGTGGCAGTGACCATGGGCTTGGCCACAGTGGTGTTTCAAACCATTACCCATAACCGTATTTTAACTCCGTCGCTGATGGGTTTTGATGTGCTTTATGTGCTGGTGCATGCTTTGGCTTTAGTGCTCTGGGGGACTGAGTTTGGCAGTGGCTGGCCGCTGGAATTGCGTTTTATTCTCGAAGTGGCGGTGATGGTGAGCATTGCTTTGCTGTTGTTTCGTTGGCTGTTTAACGGCTCAGTACGCGGGTTACATATGCTGATCTTGTTAGGGATGGTGGGCGGCTTATTATTTCGTGAGTTGGCTGATCTGTCTGCGCGTATCTTTGATCCCAGTGAGTTTTCCATTCAGCAGGGCAGTGGCGTAGCCAGCTTTAACCGGATCAATTTGCAGGTGTTGTGGGTGGGGTTGGCTGGTGTTGCGCTTTGCAGTGCACTGCTGTTTCGTTTGCGTCGGCAGTTGGATGTGCTCAGTTTAGGCCGTGATGTGGCAATTAATCTGGGCGTATCCTATAGCAAAACAGTCACTGTATTGATGCTGGTGATCTGTGTGTTGGTCTCGATCAGCACAGCTTTAGTGGGGCCCATGTTGTTTTATGGCCTATTGGTAGCGAATTTAGCCTACTGGCTTACTGGCAGTCATCAACACCGCTGGACTTTACCCGCCAGCGTTTTGGCAGGCATTGTTTGTTTGGTGGGCGGGCAAGTGCTGTTTGAGCATCTACTCAATACCAGTTTGCCCTTGGCCATGGTGATTGAACTCTGTGGTGGGGTGTTATTTATTGCGCTGTTATTGCGCGGAGTTAAACAATGATTACAACGCGCGGCTTGAGTAAGAAATATCAGGACACCTTGGTGGTGAATGATGTCAGTGTCACTATCAGTAAAGGCGGGCTGACCTCAATTATTGGCCCCAATGGTGCCGGTAAGTCCACTTTGCTATCGATGATTAGTCGCCTTACGCCCATGAGTGCTGGCAGTGTGGAAATAGATGGCTTGGACGTTACCCGCACGCCGGGCCCTGAACTGGCGCAACGCTTATCCATTTTGCGCCAACACAATGAGACAACGCTGCGTTTGACGGTGCGTGACTTAGTGGCTTTTGGACGTTTCCCCCATTCTGGTGGACGCCTCACCGAGGTTGATCAGCAGCATATTGATGAGGCCATTCATTATTTAGCACTCGGGGAATACCAGCATAGGCACCTGGATGAGCTGTCCGGTGGGCAACGGCAGCGGGCCTATGTGGCGATGGTTATGTGCCAAGACACTGAGTATGTGCTGCTGGATGAGCCACTGAATAATATTGATATGCACCATGCGGTGGGGATGATGCAGTTGCTGCGCCGCGCCGCAGATGAGAAGGGCAAAACTGTGGTGGTTGTGCTGCACGATATCAATTTTGCCTCTTGTTACTCGGACACTATTATTGCGATGCGTGCTGGCAAAGTGGCCTATCAGGGGGCTCCAGAGCAGGTTATTCGCAGTGAGGTGCTCAGCGATATTTATCAACTGCCTATGCCGGTGCACGAGATCGACGGGCAAAGAATTTGCGTGTATTTCTGTTAGTCTGCGTTATGGAGTAATCCCCGATTTATAACGGGGATCAAAAGTAGCTATCAGGCCACTATACTGGTGAGTCGTACCTATAGGGGTGTGTATAACAACCCGGCAGCGCGGGTTTTTATTGGATGCGAAGCGTTCAAAAGCTAATCAGCACCAAAGTATTGTATTATCAAGCGCTTGATGACGACCTAGAAGCGCTATTACTGCAGCATGATGGCTTGGTATCTGCGTTGATACTCTTCATAGGAGAGATTTTTGTCGCTGGCAAGCTCATTTAGTAACTCTTCTTTGCTCTGCTTTGTGGTTCCTAGTACCGTAGATTGTTTAGCTGTCTTGGCTGCAGTCATTGGTGTGGGGGACAGGCCTGTGCTCGTGCTATCCGGTAGTTTGTACATAGCCCCAGTGGCAGGGTCAAGAATCAACATCCCAAGGAGTCCGCCAAATAAGATATTCCCCCAGTACCAGCCATCAATTCCACTGTCAATAACAGACTCTTGGTCGCTGTATCCTTCTTTGCGGTAGGTGACCCGATAGGTCTCGCCACTAAAATAGCCAGCACCTGCATTCAGCGTCACTTGGCTTGGTGTAGCCCCTGACGCAACTACACTGCCAGACTTGTTGCGAACTTCAAAGTTAGCACCGCTTGGCTCAGACTTAACTGATACTGGATATTTTGAATCACTGACGATGCTGGCACAACCAGATAGCGCGAAGACAATAGTTGTTAAAAAAACTGCTTTCATGAATCCCTTCCATATTATGTTAGTTGTACGCGGAGTATACCAAAGCGTCAGCGCTTAGAATAATTTTATCAAAAAGAGCTATCTAGTTAATTTGATTTCTTTGTCTACTGAATGCAGGTCAGGTGGTTATAAACTGAACAATTACAGCCTGAAAACTTACATGATGGGAAAGTTGTTTTCGAGGGTGCTAAGTCTGGAAAGGAGCGTTCTCTGCCTGATTAGTCAGAGCTGGTGCGTATGCTTAATCCGAACCTAGCACCTGACCGCTTAACCCGCTGGCCAGTTTCGACACTTTATCGACACCTAATAGCCAGACACAAAAAAGCCGCTGAAATCTTCAATGAAATCAACGGCTTATTTGTTTTATATGGTCGGGACGGAGTGATTCGAACACTC